>JAAEMC010000989.1 GCA_024225895.1 Desulfobacteraceae bacterium
AACAGGAAATTTCAAAAGTTGAAAATCTGTATATCCTCTCCCAGGGGTCAGCGCAATATTATTATGAGCAAAATAAGATTAAAATATTAACAGGAGAATTAAAAGAGGGAGATAATTTTGGAGGGATTTCAATCCTTTTGAATGAAGCCGTTGCCATCCGTTCTTTAAAAGTTCTGGAAGATGCCGCTTTTGTGACCCTTAATGCACATGTTTTCCTGGAAACCTGTCACAAAAATCCTGATTTTCAAAACTATTTTACTGATGAATTTGGTAAATGTATGTTGAACAAAGTGTTCGCCGGTATCGTATCCCGGCAGATCAAGGATAGGGAATTCAATCTACCATTCTTTAATCAGCCCATCTGGGCGGTTTTCAAGCCCAATATTATTACCTGCCCAATGGAAGAAACCATAAAAAATGCCGCAGTAAAAATGAGCAGGAACAATGCAAGCGCCATCTTGATCAGAAAAGGCAGACAGGGAATTTGCGGCATTGTAACTGATGCAGATATTAAAAAGAAGGTGGTTGCTCAGGATCTGGATACAGCACAACCTGTATCACATATCATGTCATCCCCATTGGTGTCTATTTCAGCAGATTGCCAGGTCTTTGAGGCATTCTTATCCATGATAGAAAATGACAAAAGGCATTTGGCGGTATTTAGCAAATCAGGAGATATCACAGGTATTATCAATGAAAAGGACCTGATTGCCGCCCAAACAAAGTCAACCTATCTTTTGATTAAAACAGTTCAGTCTGCAAAAACCATTGGGGAAATTGAAAATGTGCATTCAAAGCTTGAAAAAATGCTTCTTGATCCCATAAAAAATGGTGCTAACCCGGAATATATCACCCGGCTGATTACAACATTTTCAGATGCAATAATTGACAAGATTCTGACTTTTTCCCTTAAAAAAATAGGGCCGGCTCCCTGTAGGTTTGTCTTCCTTACCATGGGATCTGAGGGACGGGAAGAACAGACATTGATTTCTGACCAGGACAACGCCATTGTGTATGAAGACTGTGAGAATCAGGACAAGGCAAAAGACTATTTCGATGCATTGGCTAAAGCAATCTGCGATCAACTGGATTTAGCAGGATATCAGTTTTGTGATGGGAATAATATGGCCAAAAACCCGCAATGGTGTCAGCCGCTGTCGGTTTGGAAAAATTATTTTAACACTTGGATCAGAACATCCAATCCGGAG
>JAAEMC010000990.1 GCA_024225895.1 Desulfobacteraceae bacterium
CAAATCGATTTAGTATCAACCGATTTATATCCTTAACAGGTAGAAAAGGCTATATGCTTATGGGAACGTCATTCTGCGATTTGTCATATAGTGATTCTGAGCGTTTTACCGGACAATATTCAATCCTGCATCTTTGGCCATTTGGCGGGCGGCCTTATATTCAGACGCTGTGATTGATCTGGACAGGGATTCAATCTTAAATGCATCCCCGGCAGGCCTGTACTGTGACATAATGTTAATATAAGTATGAGGGGACACTTCATTTTTGAGGAAATCGACAATCTGCCTGGTGTTGGCAAGTCCCTGGGGCATGACAAGATGCCGGACTAAAAGTCCTTTGACGGCCACACCGTCTTTATCCATTTTAAGGTCTCCCACCTGTCTGAACATCTCTTTTACGGCGGCTTTTGCTTTTTCAGGATAATCCTTTGCATCGCAGGCTGTTTTCGCGGCTTTTGAGTTCCAGAATTTGAAGTCAGGCATGTAAATATCAATGATCCCATCAAAAAGTTTCAGGGTTTCAACATTCTCATAGCCGGAACTATTATAAACAAGAGGAATGTTGAGGCCGTTTTGTGCTGCAATTTCAAGGGCACTTAAGATCTGTGGAACCACATGGGTGGGTGTGACAAAATTGATATTGTGGCAGCCAAGTTTTTGAAGATAGAGCATGATGGATGCAATCTGCTCTTCACTTGCTGCTTCACCGCTTCCTTGAATACTGATATCAAAGTTCTGACAAAATATGCATTTTAAGTTGCAATGGGTAAAAAAAATGGTTCCGGATCCCTTGGCACCCACCAACATGGGTTCCTCTCCAAAATGGGGTGCAAAACTGGAAATCCAGGCTTGTTTGCCGGTGGTGCAAAACCCCTTTTCATCCTTATTCCTGTTGACTTTGCACTCTCTTGGACAAAGAGTGCAATTGTTTATGA
>JAAEMC010000991.1 GCA_024225895.1 Desulfobacteraceae bacterium
AGATCATTTTAGCTTGGGTGTTCTCCTTGGATATTTGCCCTGGGGGATCGTTTCGGATCTGAAACTCTCGTGGGGAATTTACCCTAAATGTTTAATGGAACACAATTAAGTCGTGAACCCGACAAGCAACAGATTAAAAAAAAGACCGCGAAAGGGAGCTGATCAACCCTTTTGCGGTCTTTTCCATAAGTAATTTGAAGTGATCTATTGTAGTGATTGTCAAAAAAATTTTCTGAATAACCAAATGGCGAAGGACAACTGCCAAAATCCAAATGGCACATAGATTCGAAGACTTAAGTCAAACTGAATGAGATGTCTCAATTCTGTTTTAACAGAAGATATTTATGACATTCCGTTTACAATGCTTACTTATTTATTCTTCCAATTAGGTCTTCGTTTTTCCTCAAAGCTGGCAATACCTTCCAGCGTATCTTCTGTTTTCATCAATGTTTTGAGGAAATAATTGCTTACCAGATCAACCCCTTGGAAGAAACTGGTACCAATATGCCGTTTCACGGCCCGCTTGTTTAATCTTATTATCAAGGGGCTGGACATGGTAATTTCTTTAACAGTCTTATCCACGACTTTTTGAAAATCGTCCACAGAAGCCACACGGGTGACAAATCCGAGATCCTTTGATTCCTGGGCAGAGTAGTTGCGGCCGGTGGTAACAATCTCAATTGCTTTGGCAACACCAACGAGCTCGGGAAGCCTTATTGCTGCATATGGAGGGAAAAATCCCAGTTTTATTTCCGGCTGGCCAAAGATGGCTTTTTCAGATGCGATCACAATATCACAGGCAATGGCCACTTCCATGCCGCCACCAAGACACGCGCCGTTTACGGCTGCAATAATCGGGATATCAATCATGTTCACCAGTTCAAATATCTTGTTGAATGTGGTCACCATTGCATCCACATTTTCCGGCTTATGGTCTCCTACTTCAACGCCTGCACAAAAACTTTTGCCTTCACCGGTGATGACAACACACTTCAAGTCTTCATCTGCGGCGATCTTTTCAAGTTCCGCATTAAGCTCGTTCATCATTGGGATGTCCAAAACATTATGCTTGGGACGGTCCAAAGTAATCCTGGCAACCTGGCCATCATTCTCGATTTGTAAAAACTGTGCCATATCTTCCTCCTTTTATCCTTTGATAATTCTGGGTGTTATCATATGGTGCTGGGGACAAATTGATTTGGGGTTCTGGTATGCAGATCCGGCAAACGCCTTGAGATAGTTCCGCATATGGACCATTTTTACCACCTCATCCACAAACCCCATTTTGGCACAATAGGCCGGCCGTGAATTGTCATGATATTCTTTGGCAAGGGTATTCATCTTGTCAATAATCGGCCCCAATGGTCTCCCGGCATCGTTTTCTTTCACAAGCCTTCTTGAAAAACTGGCTGCTGCTGCTGTTTCCCCATGCATTACGTAGATTTCCGTGGTGGGAATACCCAAGGTAAATGCATTATGCCGGTTGGCAGTCGGGCCTCCCATAACATAATGGGCTGCTGCGGTGCCCTTTCTTAATGTGATCAGCATCATGGGGACATCGGTCTGCTGAATAGAGTATATCAGGGACTGCCCTAATCCTAGGAGTTCTGCCTTTTCAGCAATATCCCCGACATCAATACCTGAGGTATCCTGGAACCAGATAACGGGGATTCTGTCCCGGCCGCATAATGTGATGAATTCATTCATTTTTATTAGACCCTGGCGATATAATTTTCCGCCGATGCCGCCGTAATCCGCATATTCCGGGTAATCTTCACCCAGCCACCCCTGATTGTTACCGATACAGCCCACAAGATACCCGTCTATTTTACAAAGGCCGGTATAGACCTCAGGGCCGTAATCCGGCCTGAACTCACTGTGCTCGCTGCCATCCACCAGACGAGAAAGAACTTCTCTAAAATCATAAATCTGTTTCTGGTTAAAAGGAATCAAGCGGTTAAGATCTTCAGCCGGGAAACGGGGTTCCTTGGGTTCGGCCACCCTGAAAAATTTCGGGTTATATGCCGGCATATCTTTCATGTAATCTTTAAGGCCGTCCAAAACACCTTGTTCTTCTTCGTACATATATCTGAAAAAACCGGTCTCATGATAGTGAATATCAACTGATCCCGGCGGTTTTGCCTTGAATTCTTTGGCTGCACTGATGAGCTGTTCCGCCCCATCTTCATCAAAATAGCCTTTGGGAGACATGCCACTTAGTATCCCGCCGCCGCCCACGGCAATATTACAATTTTTATGGGCAAAAAGGATGGTCGGGCTGATGCCCTGGTATCCGCCGCCGGCCGGGTTAGTACCATAAATACCGGCCAGGACCGGAAGACCCATCTGCTCAAGCTCTGCATGCCTGTAAAAAGTTGTACCGCTTCCCCTTCTGTCGGCATAGAATTTCTCTTGCTCCGGCAATTTTACACCACTGCAGTTAACCAGCCAGACCAGTGGGATATTCAACCGCTTTGACAGGTCCGTGGCTCTCAAAATATTTTCCGGCTGACCCGGAATCCAGGCGCCTGCCATCACCTTATTGTCAAAACCGATTACCACTGCCCACTTGCCTGAAATTTTTGCCAGGCCGTCAAAAACATTGGTAGAGCCTTCTTCATTATCCTCAGGGTTATACAATGTGTGAAGCGGATGCCAGGTACCTGGATCAATAAGATATTCCAATCGCTGCCAAACCGTCCAGGCTCCCCTTGCATTGATTTTTTCAGTCGGGATGCCTGCGTTTTTAATCGTTTCGATCGCCTGGTCGATCTGGTCTTCCACTTCCTTGATTTGCGTGATATTTTGTTCTGAACTTGCAATTTGACCCGCATTAAGCTCGGTCCCAAAATCCGCCATTTTGTCAAAATATTGTCTCATTCTCTACTCCCGGTCAAACATTCTTAAGTTTACAAAAAATGATCAGGGCCTTTTTAAATTGGCCGACTAATCCCTTATATTATCAAATGGTTCCCGTCAAAGGCATATCCAAATCAATCCCTTGACTTTAAAATTTTCTTTAAGTATAGAGCAATGCTATCTTGTTTTTGAAAAATCCAATTTTTTG
>JAAEMC010000992.1 GCA_024225895.1 Desulfobacteraceae bacterium
TGAAAATTCTGACAACCGCAAAAAAAGTAGTAGATGTGGAACTGACCATCCGGGTTGATGGTGGTGCCATTGTTGAAGACGGGCTGCAGTACGTGATCAATGCCTGGGATGAAAATGCAGTGGAAGCCACTGTCCAACTGAAAGAGAACAGCGGGGCAGAAACCACTTTGGTGAGCATCGGCGGTGGCGACAACACGGATATGATCCGCAAGTGCTATGCCATGGGTATTGATAATGGTATTCATATTGATGATCCTGCCCTGGATAAAGCAGATGCCTTTGTTTATGCTAATATTCTGCAAAAGGTATATGAGAAGGGCGAGTATGACCTGATCATTACCGGCAAACAGGCCCAGGATACAGACAACGGCCAGACCGGAATAATCCTGGCCCAAAATTTAAGTATTCCCTGTGTCAGCAATGTGGTCAATATCGAAGTCATGGATGATCAGCATGTAAAAGTTTCCCGTCTCGGGGACGCCGGCACGGAAATACTTGAGGTGGAACTTCCTGCCCTCATTACGGTCAGCGACAGTATTAATGAGCCAAGACTTCCGGCCATGCGCGGTATTATGATGGCCAAGAAAAAGAAAATAGAATCAATGGATCTGGCAGGTTTAGGGACCTCTTTGGAAGAAGTCGGCGCCACTGCTTTAAAATCGGAAGTGGCTGAATTTATGAAATCGGAAACCCGCCAGGCAGGACAGAAGTTTGAAGGCGATCCTGCAGAGATCACTGCCAAGGTGGTTGATCTTCTGGCCAATGAAGCCAAGGTATTCTAAACTATTTCAGCTTGTTATTGGACAATAACCTGATTCAAAACCGATTTTTTATATAAGGAAGAAAATATTATGGCAAAAATACTAGTAGTTGCAGATATCAAACAAGGTGAGTTAAAGGGCAGCACGGCTGAACTTTTAACAAAAGCCAAGGCTTTGGGCGCCCAAACAGCCGTTGTGGCCGTTGGCAGCAATATTGAATCTTTGGCAGGTGTATTGGCAAATGCCGGGTCAGATACCCAGTATATTGCAGATGACGCCGGTCTGGAGCTTTTTTCAGCCGGACCCTATGCATCTTGTGTTGTGGATGCTGCCAATCAATTTGGTGCCGATCTTATCTGGTTCGGGTTCTCAGAAGGCGGAAAAGCCTGTGCCCCAAGAGTCGCTGCCCAGTTGGATGCCGCCTGCGCCACAGAAATTACCGATGCAACCATTGATGACGGCGGTCAGATTGAAATCGTTCGTCCGGCCATTGCCAATAAGGTTGTCCAGCGGGTAAAGGTCAATACCGAAAAGCTGGTAGCCGTTGTCAGGGCCGGTGCGTTTGAAGCAGACGAAAGCATTTCCGGAACAGAGAATGTGGTCAAATTATCCGCACCAGAGTCGGATTTAAAGGCCGTCATCAAAGAACTCATTTCCGATGCCAGCGGTGAAATTGATCTGGCCGATGCCGACATTGTTGTTTCAGTCGGCCGTGGCGCCAAGGATCAGGCAGGTGTGGATCTGGTCAAAGATTTGGCCAATGACCTGGCCGCAGGGTTCGGATCTTCCCGGGCCATGGTGGACGGCGGTTTCATGGCCCATAACAAGCAGGTCGGCCAGACCGGTAAAATTGTTGCCCCCACCCTTTATGTGGCTGTTGGGATTTCAGGAGCAATTCAGCATCTTGCTGGAATGAACGGATCAAAAACCATACTGGCGGTCAATAAAGACCCTGAAGCACCCATATTTAATGTGGCAGATTATGGTATTGTTGGAGATCTTTTCGAGGTTGTGCCGATTTTAAAAGAAGAAATACAGAAAATCAGAGCCTAATAATAAATAAGGCTTTATAAAAATATAATTTCGGGGCAATTAAAGAACATCAAAAGAATCTTTGATTGCCCTGGACTTTTTTTCAAAAATTGAGTAGAAGGTTTTGTTTAATATGAATTTTTTGGTTTATTTTTAGGTATTTGTAAAACAGTTTAGGAATCGTTACAAAATAACTTGATCTAAATTGTTTCCAAAACCCCTTAAA
>JAAEMC010000993.1 GCA_024225895.1 Desulfobacteraceae bacterium
CAAAGTAAAATATAAAATATGGTGATGTAAGTTTATTCGTTTTAATTGAAAGCATACATTCAAAAAAAGGAGAATTTACATGGGAGACGACAAAAACCGGCGCGAATTTATCAAAAATGTTGGAATCGGTGCTGCTGCTTTAGGAACAGCAGGGCTGGCAGGTGTTTTAAGTTCCTGTAAAGGACAGGAAAAAGCCCCTGCCAAAAAAGAGGAACCCGCCCAGGCAAAGCAGGAAGCCCCCAAACCCAAAACCATTAAATGGAAGATGGTTACTACATGGCCGCCCCATTTCCCCATGCTGGGAGAAGGTGCAGATCTTTTGGCCCAATGGATTGATGAAATGAGCGGGGGAAGGCTTAAAATCAAAGTTTATGGCGGGGGCGAACTGGTTCCGGGATTAGGTGTTTTTGATGCCGTCAGCCAGGGAACCGCAGAAATGGGTCATGGTGCCGCTTATTACTGGGCCGGTAAATCACCGGCCACCCAGTTTTTTGCTGCAGTGCCATTTGGATTTAATGCCCAGTCAATGAATGCATGGCTGCTTTCCGGAGGCGGTATGGAAATCTGGGAAGAGGTATACAAACCCTTTAATCTGAAACCCTTTGTTGCCGGGAATACCGGTGTTCAGATGGGTGGATGGTTTAATAAAGAGATCAACTCCATTGATGATCTCAAGGGCCTTAAAATGAGGATTCCCGGCCTTGGCGGCAAGGTGCTGAAAAAAGCCGGCGGGGAAGCCATTCTGGTGGCTGGAGGTGAAATATTTACCAACCTGGAAAGAAATGTTATTGATGCCACGGAATGGGTTGGCCCATATCATGATTTGAAAATGGGATTTTATAAAGCAGCCAAATATTACTACTATCCCGGATGGCATGAATGCGGCACCGCCATTGAAGCCATGGTCAACCTGGATGCATGGAATACCCTTCCCGATGATCTGAAAGCCATTGTTGAAGCCGCCACCTATAAAACCAATATGTGGATGCTCTCGGAATTTGAAGCCAAAAACAACGGGGCCTTAAACACGCTGATCAATGAGCATAAGGTCGAGTTAAGACAATACCCGGAACCGGTTCTTAAAGAGCTTAAAAAACTGGCCAAAGAAGTACTGGAAGAAGTGGCTGCGGGAGATCCGATGAGCAAAAAAGCATACGACTCCTTCCTTGAATTCCAGAAAAATATTTACGAATGGAATAAGCTGACGGAAGAACCCTATCAGAAATTGAAATATCTCTAATA
>JAAEMC010000994.1 GCA_024225895.1 Desulfobacteraceae bacterium
ATCCATTGGAAAGCCAGCGCCCGATATCACAAACTCCAGGAAAAGGTATGCGAACCTTCTATCCAGGAAAAAATACTGATTGTGGTTGATGTACAATTGTTTCATTCAAGCCGGGCAAAAGCAGATTTTGAGTGTATGCTGGAAGCCGCTGCTGCCATGGCGGTCTACTTTGTCGGCAAGGGAAATGCCGTGGGGTTTATGACCAATGCGGTCATCAAAGGGAACACCCCTTGTTTTGTCCCGTTGAGCCGGAACCGCCAAAGCCTTTCAGCCATCCTTGAAACCATTGCCAGAATGGAGATGAAATCCGGTAGCGAACTTATCGATATTTTTCATGGCCATATCAGCCGATTATGGGGGATCAGTTGTATATTCTGTTCCCATGACATTGATTCCTCCATATTAAAAATGAAAACCTTTTATACCAAAAAACGGATACCCATAAAATATTTTGTCAGCACCACCGAAAATAAGGAGAATGAGAAAGGCATTCTTTCAGATACCGTTCAGGAGATTGCCTCGATCTGCATGTGAAAGAAGTATGAATCGTGCATACCACACCCATAAACGCCTTTTATCTGCCTGCTGTGTCATGGACCTGTGCTGGCTATGTGCCTGGGCAAACTTTTTAACCCTTGCCACTGCCAAAATCAGATTTCCCCTGGCCACATCATGTGCAGCGTTTTTTATGGCACTTTTCCTATCCTTTTATTTCAGATCAAAAGGATACCGTCGTGTGTGGAACCTCATGGGTTACACTTTTGGGCTTGTGTTCATGATATGGGGGGCGGTATTCAAAAGCGTTGCAGGGAACTTTTCAGATATTCAGACCCCATTGCAATGGTACCAGGCATTCCTGGTCACAGCCCTGGTCGGTCTTTTCTGGTATAAAGGGATAAAACTATCCCACCGTTCGATGGCCCATAGAACTATCTCCAACCATTTTGACCTGGGAATTTCTCTTTTATTTGCTCTGCTGTTGGTTAAACTTTTAATCTATATCAAAACAAGTATACTCCTGGAGGAATCCTTCACCCTTTATATGATGGGAGTTTACTTTATTTTCGGTCTTATTGCCGTCTTTCTTTCCCAGAACTCCTTTACACCGAAAACAGATTATCTGAAAGGATTTCATCTCTATGGCCTCATGATCAGTCTTTTGATTCTCCTGCTCTTTTGCAGCATGGGGGTTATTTTTATCCTGCTGCCTTTTCTGACATCATTTGCAGAATCTGGATATGTGGCCTTAAAGCACACGACAGGTCCCTTAAGCCCTTATCTCATAGCTTTCCTCAAGTTTGTTTTTTCCTCCCGCAATCGGGCAGACGACCCTACACGGTTTCTCAAAGAAAGAATCCAGACAAATTCTGATGCCGGATATCAAGACTTGAACGACCGGGTGGCGCTTTATTTTTCTTATGGGGCGACCGCGATCATATTTCTGCTTGGCGTTTTTGTGATTGGGTACGTGGGTTACATCATTTTCAAATACCTGAATAAAAAACAACTGCCAGAGTCTTCCGACCAAGAAGAATTCTGGTTCTTCTCAGGTTTGATGCGCTGGATATTATTTTTGTTCAATTCCATTAAAGCTGTAATCCTTGCTTTCTCCAGCAAGGTGGATAATGCCCATAAAGGATTTGCCCGCTTAGTAGCATGGGGCCGGAAAAGCGGAGTTCCCAAACGGCAAAACGAAACCCCGGCCGAGTACGCTCAAAGGCTCTGCCACCATTTTATGCCCCTTGAAAATGAAATCAGAACCATTGTGAGTGCGGTTCATATAGAGGCTTATGGCGAAAAAACTTTAACCCCAGGCATGTGTTCCCAAATGGCAGTGGCGGTAAAAACCATCCACAGCCCTGTTTTTTGGTTAATGCGATTCAAATCATATTTTAAGAAGCTGTAACTATTTTTTTAGTATTATAAAAATTTATCAGGAGTACAAAATGCCAATGGATCACACAGTCTTTTATGTGATGAGCGAAACTGGAAATACCGGGTGCCTGCGGATTAGGTATGTTTTTAGCCGCACTGATCTTATGGATCAAGGGATATCGCGTCAGAGGTGCATTGAGCCTGGACATGCCATCTAATATGACCTCCCTGCATTGGGGGCTGCATCCTAAAAATGTCGAATCGATTACACAGGAGCCTGCAAATGAAGAAAAATGAACAACTCGTCATCAGTGCCAGAAATGGAGATAAAAAAGCATTGTCGCAGCTTTTGGAAAATATCCGGGAACCGGTTTTTCAATTGGCAATCCGGATGCTGGGGTTTCCGTCGGATGCCGAGGATGCCACCCAGGAAATCCTGATCAAGGTCATGACCAACCTGGCCGGTTTCCGGCAAAAATCAAAGTTTAAGACCTGGGTTTACAGAATCAGCCTGCATCATCTGCTCAATGTCAAACGGAAATATGCAGATAAATACAACATCAATTTTCAATCCTGGGAAGATTATATTCATGTAGACAGGGGAGATGTCCGGCTCAATGACAGAAATAACCAGGAAAAAGCCCTCTTGATCAATGAGGTCAGGACCGGTTGCGTCCAGGGATTGCTTCTCTGCCTGGATAAAGATGTCCGGGCCGCCTTTCTTTTGGGGGAAATATTTGAATTCACAAGCAAAGATGGTGCCTGGATCCTGGGAATCACGCCGGAAGCATTCCGGAAACGATTGTCCCGGGGCCGTAAGAAAATCAAGGCGTTCATGGTCAAAAACTGTGGATTTTTGAATGATTCCAATCCGTGCAGATGCCGGGAACAGGCAGAACGAGATATTAACACAGGCATGATTGACCCTGATCATCTTTATTTTAAAGATCCCAAAATCAAAAATCTGCCATCGCTGGATATGGGCAAAACCTTGTCAGAACTGGATGACATAGGAAAGATGATCACGCTTTTCAAGACCTACCCAAGGTATTCCAGCCCGGATTCAACAGCCGGCATGATGAAGGAACTGATTCACTCACAGAATTTCAGCCTGTTTCAGTAATCATACAATTTCAAAAGGAGAACTGGTTTGAGTGAATGCAAACTTGCCAAAGGTTTTAGCATCAAAGAAAAAATATAGGGGCAGACCAAAAGAGAAGAGAGGGTAAAAATGATCATGTACCAGAGGGTCAGGTTAAAGGCCAGGTTATAGCGCTGATCACATATCTTTTTTAAGAATATAGCCAAATCCGTATACGGTATTTATTAATTTATGGCAAAACCCTTTGTTTATTTTTTCCCGCAACTTGCAGATCATAGCTTCTACCACATTGGTCCCGGGGTCAAAATGAAAATCCCAGACATGATCCATAATCATGGCCTTTGAAAGGACCTTGCCCTGGTTGTGCAGCAAAAACTCGAGCAATGAAAATTCTTTGGGCTGAAGTTTAATGGACTTTCCAGCCCGGATGACTTCCCTTGAGATCAGGTCCATGTAAAGATCGCAGCAAGTGACGGCAGTAGGTTCTATTGTACGGGTAGCTCTGCGGATAAGGCTCTGCACCCGGACCAGAAGTTCGGCAAAGGAGAAAGGCTTGGTCAAATAATCATCCCCTCCAGCATGGAATCCCCGGATCAGGTCATCCAGGGTCTGCTTAGCGCTCAAGACAATGATCGGCGCATGGATTTGTTGCGTCCGCACGGTTTTGATAATCCGTAGCCCGTCCACCTTTGGAAGCGTTAAATCAACAATCATGGCATCATAGGATTCGGTCAATGCCAGGTGAAGGCCGTCTTCGCCATCTTGGGCATGATCAACGGCAAAGCCGAATTCACGCATTCCCTTATTAATAAAAGCCGCCATGTGAAGATTGCCCTCAATAAGTAAAATCCGCATTCTTTTTTGG
>JAAEMC010000995.1 GCA_024225895.1 Desulfobacteraceae bacterium
ATGAAAATATCCGAACAGAAAAATCAGCCACACCCCTTTAAAAGACCGGTTCCAGAAGGGATATTCCCAGATCAGATGGCCGCCCTTATTGAGAAACCATTCCACGAACACGCAAAAGGCAGAGTAGCCGATTGCCCAGAACCACTGGTTGGGAATACCAAGAATTTTTTCGTTTTTATCCTCTGAAATGGTGTTGTAATATATGATCCCTGAGATGACGAACATGAACATTATCTCAATGTTCCATCCCACCATGGTTCTCAGGGCCGTATCGCCGGGCGCTGTCCAGAAGGCGGATCTCTGGGTGAAATGAAGCACCCATCCATTCCATGTCTCATTTATAAAATCCATGCCGAAAACGGTTAACCCTGCGAATACTGCATTCCAGTTTTGGGTCTGCTTTGCTTTTTTTATTTCCAAAGTATAGATATAAAAAACAATGGCCAATAAAGGGATAACATACCATTTGAGCATTGAAACATCGCGCAGGCCCTCAAGGGCTTTTAAGCTGGCTTCAGTCATCGTAGTATATGCCTCCTTTGAATAATCATTTATTCAAAGGATCATAGAAGGAAACCCATGTCAATACAACGATTTTTAAGACGGATGATCTTTTATATTAGGATTCAGATGGCCCTTTTAAATTAAATCTATTAATTGTAGGGGCGCACCTGTGTGTGCGCCCGATTTAACATCTGTACAGC
>JAAEMC010000996.1 GCA_024225895.1 Desulfobacteraceae bacterium
ATGTTAAAACAATTTTTCTCATATACAGTCATTTTTGTATTTTTATTGTGGCACCCGGCTTCTGCACTTGCCGGGAAGATTAAGCTGGTCTATGGCGAATGGGATTCTGCAATAGCCAGTGCTAATGTGGTTAAATTTCTGCTGGAAAATGAACTGGGATATGAAGTGGAATTTATCAAATCTGCTTCGGTACCCAGCATGTGGCAGTCTGTAGCAAGCGGCGAAGGTGACTTCATGTTGTGCGCTTGGCTGCCGACAAGTCAAAAATATTACCTGGAAGAAAAAAAAGACAAGGTAGTGGATTTGGGCCCTAACCTGAGAGGAGCAAGAGTAGGATTGATTGTACCTTCATATGTCACCATCAATTCCGTTGAAGAACTCAATAAGAAAGAAGATAGATTCAACCGGGAAATTATGGGCATAAGCAAGGATACCGGGCTGATGAAAAACACCAAAAAAGTTATCCGTGAATATCAGCTTGATATGAATATAATACATGGAAGCGAAGGCTCGATGCTTGCAATTTTGAAAAGCAGGATAAAACGAAAAGAGTGGGTGGTGATTACTGGCTGGACCCCTCACTGGATGTTTGAAACATGGGATCTGAAATATCTGGATGACCCCAAAAATATTTACGGAGGCGAAGAATTTATCAATACAATTATCCGAAAAGGACTGGAATCCGATAGCCCTGGACTTATGAGATTCCTTAAAAAATTCCATTGGAAAATTGATGATATAAACCGGATAATCTCTTTGATCCACAAAGGAATGGAACCCGGAGCCGCTGCAAAGCGCTGGATTGAAGAAAATCCGGTAACAGTAGGCAGGTGGCTGAGATAGTAATTGAATAATTGATAATTGATAATTGAATAATTGATAATTGATAATTATTCAATTATATGGAGACCTTATGTTAAAACAATTTTTCTCATATACAGTCATTTTTGCATTTTTATTGTGGCACCCGGTTTCTGCGGTTGCC
>JAAEMC010000997.1 GCA_024225895.1 Desulfobacteraceae bacterium
AGAGGCATGTCCACAGGCCAGGTCACGCTTTTTCCACAGTTCAGACCTTTGCCGGGACATAAGGTTTTTATCAATGGAAAGCGCGGCAATTGCACCATATTGAGCAAATGTACACACATTGCCGGTTGTATGTTCTTGTAAGCGAGTGATGGAGTCAATGATATATTTCTCTGCCGCCAAATATCCAATTCTAAACCCTGACATATAGTAGCTCTTGGAAAAACTACCAACAATAATGATCCGGTCACGAACATCATTGTCAATGGAAAAAATACTGTGGTGTTTAAGACCATCATATATAAAAGATGAATAGGCTTCATCAGAAATAATAAAGAAATTATGGGTTTTGGCCAATTGTGTTAATAGTCGCAGATCTTTAAATGGATAGATGGCACCTGTTGGATTGTTGGGTGAGTTAATTACAATGGCTTTTGTCTTTTTTGTAATGGCCTGTTCAATTGCATGAAAGTCCAGTTGGTGATTTTTTGTATTCACAATAACCGGAGTGCCACCGGCAATTTTAATTTGTTGTGCAAAAGTTGGCCAATGCGGCCGAATCAAAATCACTTCATCGCCAGGGTCTATAAGAACTTGAAATAAATGAAAAAGAGATTGTTTGGATCCATTTGATATAATTATGTTGTCTTCATTATAGCCAGTGTATTTTTTTGCTATGGCTGCCCTTAATTCAAGAATCCCAGACACTTCATCATACTTTGTTTTCCCATGACTAAGTGCCTCTTTAGTGGCGTCAATGATGGGTGACAGGGTCATAAATTCAGGGTCTCCCACAGCGAAATCAATTATTTCTTTTCCTTTTTGACGTAATTTTTTTATCACTGATGTAAAGTGTACAGTACCGGATTTTTCAATACCCTTTAGCATACTTGATAGCTCCATGGTAATTCCTTAAAATAATATTGGGTTGCCGGACTTAAGGAGCGTTGTAAAGAGGGTAAAATGTGATTGCGTAAAGTATCTACAATACAACAGTTGGGTGCGAATCTATTAGCTGTTCAATTTCAAATAGCATTTCCGGATTCTCAGGTTTTTCATTTTTCAAAAACCAGGCCAGTATATCTCCAATTTTTCTACACTCTTCCTCTTTGAAACCGAGGCGCGTAATCTCGCTTGTGCCTATTCTGACAAAACCATCTGTAAGAAGTCTATTTTCGGCTAAATAATCACGTAATTTGATCCCTTTTTCCATTGAATAATCAGGAACAACTTGATGGCTATAGGTCAATTCTTCATAGTCGGAATTTTCAACCCCATATAACGGCACCCCTTTTTCAAGGAGTGTGTTTGCAATGGCCTGGGAATTTTTTACAACTTGATAAGCATATTCTGTCCATTGTGTTTCTTCCAGAACGATTCCGGTCGCAGCAATTCTAGCCAAATGCGGATTGCAAATCATGGTTGGTCCATCCAATGGCTTCAGGTTGATATACTTTTCTAATTTCTCATGGATGTCTTTTTTGTTTGTTAAAATGATTCCACCCTGGGGGCCGGGAAATGTTTTATGAGTCGAGCCAAATAATAAGTCAGCACCTTCATTCAGGGGATCCTGAAACTGACCACCGGCGATCAAGCCCAATGTATGGGAACCGTCAAAGGCAACAATTCCGCCGTAGGCATGCACGACTTTAGCTATTTCATTGATTGGTACGGGGTAGGTAACTATTGAGGATGCAAGGATGACCAGCGGTGGTTGATGTTTCTTTAATAATGCGAACGTTTTTTCAATATCAATTTGCCATTTCTCTTTTGAGAAAATCAGCGGCAGTTGTTTTCTGTTAAACAACTCTATTTGAAGTGGATAACCTCCGCCGGGAAAAAAGGGGGGTATACGCCCAATAAGATCGTTTGGTTTTGATAAA
>JAAEMC010000998.1 GCA_024225895.1 Desulfobacteraceae bacterium
AAAAGTATTTTTTACCACAGATACCCAGTTTCGGCCTGACCTGATTGGCAAAATCGCAGAAAAAGCGACTGTTGTTTTCCACGATTGTGAAACAAACCCCCATAAAAGTGCTGTACATGCCCATTATGATGATCTGTGTACCCTGCCGCTCCCCCTGCGGCGAAAAATATGGCTTTATCATTACCAACCCTTTCCCAAAGTCAAACCTGAGGATAATGGGTTCAAAGGGTTTGTTGTTAAGGGGCAGGAATTTGATTTCAGCGTCTCTTAGGTAAAAGGTTAAGGGTTAAAGGTTAAAGGTTTAGGTTTATGAGAACAACCCTTAACCTTTAACCTTTAACCCTTAACCTTTTACCTTTAACCTTTTACCTTACCTTGGAACATAAAAAAATGACAGACCAGAAATATACAAAAAATGTACCGCAAATTCAACTGCCTTTGCCCATTGCCGGCATAATGCCTTTGGTAAAAAGTTTTGTGGTGGAACTGATTCCGTCAGCTACAGACGCCATAAGAACTGCTGTGCAGGAAACCCTGTCTGAATCTGTGGCGGATATTAAAGAACAAAAAGAAGATATTAGGATTCTTCAGGATGAAATAAAAGAACAGAAGGTTGAAAACCAGGCACTGAAGAACATACTTTCAGAACTTGAAAATAAAATCAACCAGTTGTTCAGCCAGGAAGCCCTTTCAGAACAGGTAATTCAGTCAAAAGGCAAAAAACCGGATAAAAAAGAGAAAGATAAAATTAAAAAAAAGGTTAAAAAAATCCGCAAGCAGGGGCTGACTTATAAAGAGATAGCCCATAAACTTAACCAGGACAATGTCCCTACACTTTCCGGACAGGTTGGGCCTTCGGCTTGGAAAGAAGGAGCAATCGGAAGGATTCTGAAGTCTTAACATACAGATTTCCAGATAATTTATTCTGTGAATAATTTGGATATGTTATGCAAGGAGCAATAATGTCCCCCAAAAAAACGATAAAACTGGTTTCCTGGAATGTTAACGGCCTGAGAGCTGTTATAAAGAAAGATTTCTTTGAATGCTTCAAGAACATAGGGGCAGATATTTTCGCTATACAGGAAACAAAGCTCCAGGAACATCAACTGGCTGATGAGGTAAAGAATATTGACGGGTATGAATCCTTCTGGTCTTATTCCACTGTCAAAAAAGGATACAGCGGGGTCGGAGTTTATACAAAAATAAAACCCCTGAATGTGATGCACGGCGTAGGCATAGACAGATATGATAATGAAGGGCGCATTATTGAAATGGATTTCGGAGGTTTTATCTTTTTTAACATCTATTTTCCAAACGGGCAGATGAGCGAAGAAAGGCTTCAGTACAAGCTTGATTTTTACAGAGATTTTTTTGAATATGCCGATAAATACAAAGACAAAGGCAAAAGCCTGATCATAACCGGGGATTTCAATACAGCCCACAATGAAATTGACCTGAAAAATCCCAAACCAAATGAAAAACGTTCCGGGTTTTTAAGAATTGAACGGGACTGCCTGGACAGGATTGTTGAAAACGGTTATACAGATACATTCAGGCATTTTTACCCGGATATTGTTAAATATTCATGGTGGTCATACAGGTTCAGGGCAAGGGAAAAGAATGCAGGCTGGCGCATTGATTATTTTTTTGT
>JAAEMC010000999.1 GCA_024225895.1 Desulfobacteraceae bacterium
CAAAACCCAAAACCCAAAACCCAAATCCCAATATTCATTTTTGTATCAATGTGTTATGTGTATTTGTATATTGTGATTTGGAATTTATTTGAGATTTGGGTATTGTGATTTGGATTTTCATTGGCAGGGTGGTCGCTCCTTTGAACGTATTAAACAAAATACTATTCGGAATCTGTTTCATTCGAAATTTGTTTCGGCAGGCGATTTCTCGGAAGCCTGATGCGAAATGTTGTACCATGTCCCGGTTCGGATTCCAAGTCAATTTTTCCCCCATGCTCCTGTACTATTTTTTTTGTCATTAACAGCCCTATACCCGATCCGCCCAAGCCTTTGGTAGTGAAAAAAGTTGTAAAAGCTTTTTGTTTAACTTCGTAATCCATTCCGCATCCGTTATCAAACACTTCATAAATAATAACTTCATCTTTTTCAAAAATCCTGACTATTACCAAGCATCCTCCTTCGTCATCGCTTATCTGGCAAGCGTCTATGGCATTGCCGACCAAGTTTGTCAGACATTCATGCATGCTTTCATAATCTATCAGGGCAGGAGCAATATCACCGGGCTGATCTATTTCCAGTTTAACACCCAAATCCCCGGCCTTTGCAGAATATAATTCGACAACTTCCCTGGCGATCTCTTCCGGGTTGCTCAGTTTTACCTGTATTTCCCGGCCTTTTGAATAACTCAGAAACGCTTTGACAAACATCGATATCCGTTCAATGTTGCGAACCAGCATTTCCATACCCTTCTGGATCCGGTCAATTTTGCTTTTTTGCAGACCGGTATTCAGCATATACATGCCTCCTTCAAGGGCGGTTATGAGATTTTTTACACCATGGGCCAGGCCGGCTACGGTTTGGCCTACTACTGCAAGCCGTTCTGCTTCCATTTTTTCCTTTTCAAGTTTTTTAATATCCCGCAAATCCTGAATTGAAAACGCCATGCCCATGGATTTGTCGTCGA
>JAAEMC010001000.1 GCA_024225895.1 Desulfobacteraceae bacterium
CCGGATTCTTTGGCCATCTGGATGGTATCAAGGGTTTCGGTCACTGTACCGATCTGGTTTAATTTAATCAGTATGGAGTTTCCTATCCCCTGCTCGATTCCTTTCTTGAAAATATCGGGATTGGTAACGAATATATCATCTCCGACAATCTGGACGGAATTACCCAGGCGTTCTGTCATTATCTGCCAGGAATCCCAATCTCCTTCTGCCAGTCCATCCTCAATTGAATACAACGGATACTTATCTATCAGCTTTTCATAATAATCGATCATATCTGTGGCAGAGAGTTCCTTGCCTTCAGATTTAAAAATATATTTACCGTCCTGGTAAAATTCGGATGCAGCAGAGTCCAGCCCGATACCAATATCCTTGCCCGGCCTATATCCTGCCGCTTCAATGGCATTGAGAATATATTCCAATGCTTCTTCATTGGATTTGAGGTTGGGTGCAAAACCGCCTTCGTCACCAACGGCCGTATTCAATCCCTCCCCTTTTAAAATCTTTTTAAGGCTGTGAAAGATCTCGGCTCCCATACGGATGGCCTCGGTTACCGAGGGCGCGCCAAAGGGAAGGATCATGAACTCCTGTATATCCAGGTTGTTGCCTGCATGGGCACCCCCATTGATTATATTCATCATGGGTACGGGCATTACCCTGGCGTTGATACCTCCAATATGTTGAAACAACGGCAATTCACATGCTTCAGCTGCAGCCCGGGCAGCAGCCATGGATACACCTAAAATAGCATTGGCTCCCAAGCGGGATTTATTCTCCGTTCCGTCAATATCAATCATTGTTCTGTCAAGCCCGGCCTGATCCATTGCATCATACCCGATGATTTCCGGAGCAATGACTTCATTAACATTGGCAACTGCATTTAAAACGCCTTTGCCCAAAAAACGGGTTTCGGAATTATCTCTCAATTCCAATGCTTCCCTCGTCCCGGTTGAAGCACCCGACGGAACAGCTGCCCTACCCTGTACACCGCAGGCAAGCATAACATCTACTTCCACAGTAGGATTCCCTCTGGAATCAAGAATCTCCCTTGCCCTGACATCAATTAGTTCAGTCATTTTACCCCCCCCGGAAGTTACCAAATTTTGTATAATTAAATTATGTGAGCCTTTCTGATCCTAATTAATAGCAATATCCATTCTATCATTCAAGTGCTATTCTTAATTATTATCTGGTTTTTTATCGGTAAAAATCCCTTTTGAAGCCAGTACTTTTGGTAAGCCTTGACAAACCTAAAAACCTTTTATATTTAGAAAAGTTGTTCCGAATTTTGCTAAATATTTTTATAAATAAAGGAGTTTACATGAACATTCTTTTTTTTGGTCCAAATGGAAGTGGTAAGGGAACCCAGGGAACAATCCTGAAAGACAAATATAACATTGCTCACATCGAATCCGGCGGTATTTTTCGTGATAATATCAAAGGCGGAACCGAATTAGGTAAGAAAGCCAAAGAATTTATTGATAAAGGTGATCTTGTACCCGATGAAATAACCATCCCCATGATGATCGACCGGCTTAAAAAAGATGACTGCAAAGACGGATGGCTTCTGGATGGATTCCCGAGAAATAAAGTCCAGGCAGAAAAACTTCATGCTTCCCTTGAAGCAGAGGACATGAAACTCAGCTATGTCATTGAGATGCTCCTGGATCGCAAGATTGCAAAAAACAGGATCATGGGACGTCGGCTGTGCGAAAATAACAACAACCATCCCAATAATATCTTTATTGATGCCATCAAACCGGAAGGAGATACATGCCGGGTTTGCGGAGGGGCATTAAGTTCCCGTGATGATGACCAGGATGAAACTGCCATCGACAAACGTCATTCCATCTACTATGACACGGATACCGGCACCTTGGCCTCTGCTTATTATTTTAAAGATTTAACCCAAAAAGATGATTCCATTAAATACATTACCCTGGCCGGTGAAAAAGATCTTCAATCTGTAACAGATGAGCTGATTTCAAAGCTCTAACAGATTTAACACAAACAAGAGATTTTGTAGCCCTCAGGCTGTTCTTTTCAGCCAGAGGGCTATATTTTTACTTGCTTTTCCACTGCTATTCTGGTAAAAAACCCGGTTATAAATATTCTTTATATTTAAATACACTATGAAAGGGGCGATGTTTTTTGAAGGAAATTACAGTTCAGGTTATTGACAACGATGTTGAAAAAGCGCTGAGAATTTTGAAGAAAAAAATTCAGAATGATGGATTATTCAAACGGCTCAAAATTAAAAAGCACTATGAAAAACCATGTCAATACAGACGACGTAAAATGAGAGAAGCAATGAGAAGACAAAGAATTGCGGCCTCACGCTCACGTAGAAGACACTAAAGAAACCCTTTATAAACCCGGCATGAATATGTTGCACCTGTTTCAATTTCATGCCGGGTTTTTATTTTTGCTGACATGAAAAAAAACCGCTACGAGGAATGCCTTGACAAAATTTACAAGCTTGGGCGCTTCGGCATCAAGCTTGAACTTGATACCATTCTTAACATATTAAGACTGTTAAATAATCCCCATAAAAATTATAAAACCGTCCATATTGCCGGCACAAACGGCAAAGGCTCCACTGCTACATATATTGCTTCCATGTTGCAAAATGCCGGATTTAAAACCGGGATTTATACCTCCCCCCACCTTATTCGATTTAACGAACGTATCTGTGTAAACGGACAAGAAATCCTGGATGAAGATGTAGTAAATGCATATGAGGCAGTCCATGCAGTAGATATCGGTAAAAGAAAAGCCACCTTTTTTGAAATTGCTACTGCCATGTCCTTTTACCATTTTGCCAAACAAAACGTTGATTGGGCGGTGATGGAAACCGGCATGGGCGGCAGATGTGATGCCACGAACATTATTAGGCCTGAGGTCAGTGTAATCACCAATCTTTCAATTGAACACACCGATTATTTAGGTAATACCATTAAGGCTCTGGCAAGGGAAAAAGGTGGAATTATCAAACCCAATGTCCCCCTGGTCACCGGAGTATCACAGCCATCAGCTCTTAAGGTTATTCAAAAAATCACCAAAGAAAAAAAGGCTGATCTATTTCTTTTTAAAAATGATTTTTCCATACGGAAAAACCCAGGTAAAGAATCCTATAGTTACAAGGGCATAAAGACCCGTGTCAACAATCTTGCCATTCCCTTGCCCGGCGATCATCAAAAAGAAAATGCAAGTCTTGCCATTGCCGCTTGCGAACTCATATTTAAAAAAAGAGGGGAAACGCTTTCTTCTGATATGATAAAGCAAGGTCTTGGATCAGCCAAATGGCCAGGCCGCCTTGAAAATGTCATGGAAAAGCCTTTGGTGATTATTGACGGCGCCCACAATAAAAAAGCTGCCCAGGTCTTGGGAAAACACTTGAAAAAAACATTAAACGGGAAAACATTGACACTGGTGATCGGCATTCTGGATGACAAACCCTATGAAGAAATGCTTAAAAGCCTGATTCCCTGCGCTGATAATATAATTATTACAAAGGCCAAGATCGAAAGAAGTCTTGAACCGTCTGTGTTAAAAAAATCAGTCGAAAAAATGGGCAAAAAGAAGGTTCATATTATTGAAGATGTGAAAGAGGCAGTGGATCATGCATTATCGTGTACACCTGAAAATGGAGCCATCTGTATTGCAGGTTCCCTTTACGTAGCCGGTGAAGCAAAAGAAAAGTTTGACAATGACATACAAATCAATTAGGACATAAACGTCTATATTTCAGATGCGCCCGTAGCCGAGTGGATAAGGCGTCAGCCTCCGAAGCTGAAGATCGCTGGTTCGATTCCAGCCGGGCGCGCCATAATTATTTTTCATGAAATCAAAACTTAAAATTGGAATCATCAGTTATCGAAGCAACCCCCATTGCGGCGGACAAGGAGTATATGTCCGGAACTTAAGCCAGGCCCTGGTGGATTTAGGTCATTCGGTCGAGGTCATTGCAGGCCCTCCCAACCCCTTGCTAAACGGCAATGAGAAATTAACCATGTTGAACACCCTGGATCTGTATAACCCTGCTGATCCATTCCGGATACCCAAAGTACATGAACTCAAAGATTATATTAATCTGATTGAATGGCTGGATGTTTCTTTAATGGGATATCCTGAGCCCCTGACCTTTGGTATGCGGGCCAAAAGATATCTTAAAAACAAAACCTCCGAGTATGATATCATCCATGACAACCAGAGCCTTTCATACGGCATCCTTTCTCTTTCAAATAAAATGCCCGTCACTGCAACCATTCACCACCCCATAACAGTGGACAGAAGAATTGCGGTCAAAAGCACCCGCAATTTTTTTAAAAAGGTGAAACATTTGAGATGGTATTCCTTTATTGGTATGCAAAAACGGGTCGCCCGGCGTCTTCCCCAGATCATAACCGTCTTTGAAAGCTC
>JAAEMC010001001.1 GCA_024225895.1 Desulfobacteraceae bacterium
GGGCTGGGATAAAAAACAATGAGAAAAACATGGCCACCAAGGTGCCGATGCCAACAAAAACACCAAAGTGTCTTAGCTGGATAATCTGGGTCAGGGAGATGGAATAAAAGGCGAATGCCGTGGTAACGGATGTCATGATCACCGGCATGGTCAGGTGGTGCAAGGTTTTTTGGACTGCTTTAATCTTGTCGTATCCTTTTTGGCGCATGTCCCGGTATTCTGAAAACATATGAATACCGTCCGCCACCCCGATGGAGAGGATGAAAACCGGCAAGGTGGTGGTGATGATATTTAAAGGAATGCCCAGAAACGATTTTAATCCCAGGGTAACCACAAGGGATAGCAGAACCACGGCCAGGGGTACAAAGATGCCTTTGATCATCCTATAGGTGAGAAAAAGGCAGGCAATGACAATGAAAAGTACAATGGGGAAAAGCCTTTTTGTATCCTGCTGCATCACTTTGCCCAGGGCGGCGCTTACCACCGGCATTCCGGCAATATAGTGTTTTTCATCTCCGGGAAACCGGGTTTCGAGAATATCTTTGATTTTCTGGTATACCAGGTACCGGTCATCGGTATTGTCTTCGGGGATGCCAAGCTCAATCACAATGCCGGTATACCGATCCTGGCCGGAAACCAGAAAATTCTGAAAAAGATCATTGGAAACCACATTCTGTTGTAAGCGGGCCAGATCGTTTTGGGTTTGGGGCACATTTTCAAAAACAGGGCTTACATCCAGTACATCCCCCTTGCCCAGGATATTGTCCGTATTGGCAAGGGAGGTGACCTCAATTACAGGGGTCACCTTTTCAATCCACTGATCCAGGACCTTGTTCACCCCATGATTTTCCATGTCAGAGAACAGGATATCTTCTTTGATTTCTTCTATCTCCATCCATGTTTCTGCATGGATTTCAGTATTTGCCAGAGACGTGATTTTCTGGATGATCTCCTCCGGCAGCCCTTTGCCGGCCGTTAAAAGCGCTGCTCTGTCTGCATCGGTAAGGATGTGAAGATTCTCAAAAGCCAGGGTGATGTCTTTCACCCTGGCCAGGGTTTTGGCATTGAATATGGTCTCTTTGGCTTCCAAAAGGACAATGATGCTGTCCTTGGAACCGGTATAGCTCTCCTGCATCTTTGCCAGGTTGACCCGGCTTTCATGGGTGATGGGCAGAAGATAGGGAGTCGGATCTTTTTTAAGGGCTGGTATGAAGGAGGCTGCCAAAAGTGTAAAACCAACAAAAACAATCAGGGTTGTTTTGGGAAATGCCACTACCAGCTTGCTTATCCATTGATGAAGTTTCATTTTTATATCCTTATGTTTGGGAGTCCTAAAGCAAAAAAACACTGGTCATATCTAATAATAATGGTCAATTCGTGACTATCGGTCATATCAAAGGCCAAAAAAATACCCGGTTTAAGGGCATATGCCATAGTTGTTATTTAGTCTTACCTTATCTCATCAGTCCTTTAAAAAGCATACTTTCCATGATTTCATATAACTCTTCGGAAGGCGCTATCTCTCCTGCCAAAAGGGTGTCAAAAATACCGGAGAAAAGCCCCATGGCCGCAGCAACAAGGTTGTCCACTGATTTTTCCATAAAAATCTGCTCATCAATGGCTCGCTGGCAAAGTGTCCGGATGAATTGGTGCTTCAGTTCATGCTGCCGCGTGAATTCCTGTAAAAATTCAGGTGTCAAATCATCCAATAAAAGCATGTGGTGGCATTTTCTAAAGACGGCAAATTTTCTCAAATCAGTGACATGGGTATCCCAGAAGAGCCGCATGACCTGTTTCATCTGGACAATAACCGGTGCATTAGTGTCAATTCCGGCCAGGCCTGCGGAAAGTTCATCTTCCTGCTGTTTTATCAGGACCGCAAATATATCTGTTTTGCTGCCAAAATGCTTATATATGGTGCCTTTGCCCACTTCAGCCTCTTCAGCGATCATATCAATGGTCACGGATTCCACGCCATGTTCTGCAAACAGATCAAAGGCCGCCTGGATGATATCTTCTTCCCTGCGTTTAAATTCCCGTGCTTTTCTGTCGGCTATACCCATTGGTGTTCCCTTTATTTATTAATGTGACCGTCAGTCACAAAATAAGGGCCCCCGTAAAATTTGTCAAGCATCTTTTTATTGGAAACATTTTTTCATGGCTCCATTATACCATTCTTTTATTTTGCCATTACTTTTCCAAAGTTTTATTTTTTTACTTAATGCAGGAACATATTTAGCATATTTAGATTTCTTGGCAAAAGTTATATATAACTTTTGAGAAGTTACCGGAACGGGCAGAATTTCTATTTTATCTGAATAACCTAACTTTGCAGCATCGATTAAAGCAGTTTCCCTTACATATATGAGATAATCCATTCTATCCTTATGCACTAACATCGCAAAAGCCTGCTTAATATCTGTAACTCTGAAAATGTTAAGCGTTGTCTTGTCAAAATTATCAAATTCATTTCCCTGGCTGTCACCTCTGATTCCGATACCTCTTTTTCCAATAAGATCATCCCACTTTTCAAACTTAAAAATTTTTCCTTTTGGAACGATTACACATACATCAATATCCAGATAATGTTCGGGAAATTCCATGAATTCCGCGCGTGCTTTTGTATAAAAAATAGTAAGCAAGGCATCAATTTCTCCTGACTTTGCATAATGCAGGGATCTGGCCCATGGATATATTTTGGGTTGCAGCTCTATCTTTAATTCATCAAAAAAAGCATGAAGGATATCCATACCAACGCCGACCATATTATTGCTTTCAGGTTTGTTGTCTTCGATCCAGGCATACGGTTTTGCAGGAAGGGCTGCGGCAACTGTCAAGGGCTCTTGAGCAAAAGAGGTTCCACACATTAAACAGAAAAGAAAATAATATAATAAAATTTTCATAATTGACCCTTTTTTTTAACTATAGAATTACAATTTATGAAAATCAATTGAAGAGTTAAAAAGATATTTAATAAATACAACATAGCGTTTTTCGTGTATAAATAGCAGCAGTAAAGCGTTGGCAAGGCGTAAGTGCAAAATTTTTATTTAAAATAGAATGATCTTATTTGATGCGTAAAAATAATCAAATAGCTCAGCGTACAGCTAAGTATATTATACCCTGGTACAACCGTATCCAGTTTCGCATCAGTATAATTGTAATAACAACCCTCGTTGTTGTTTTGGGTACACTGGGGTATCTGCAATACACAAAGATAAAAAATGATGTAAATAAAGGCCTGATGGAAACTGCGGATCTGGTTTCTTCAAGGCTGGCTTCTAATTTAGGCCGAAGCTTGTATGCCCTGGCACCGGAGTTTGCTTTTCAAATTCTTTTTGCTGAAATGAACAATAAGTCTGTTTCTGCTATTCTTGTGCGTGAACAAAAGGGTATGAATATCAGTGAGGAACTTTTTGCAGGATATACCCGGGATATGAACTGGCAGATTGTCCCCCTGAAGTCTCTTCCTGTCGAATCCAAAATCCATCAAAATATCAAAAGCGATTTTGTTGAAGCCCGCGATATAATATATTCAGATGAAAGGCAGAATATAGTAACCGGAAAAGTTGAAGTATATATGACACGTAAATTTGCCGAAGCTTCAATCCATCAGGCAGCTTTGACCCTGATTTTAAACACTACTTTAGTGACCGTAATTATCGGGGCATGCCTGTTGTATCTTTTGCGATTAGCAACTAAACCCATCATAAGCCTTACCAAAATTTCCTCTGAAATTACCAAAGGAAACTTCAATTATAAGATTGATGTAAATGCGAAAAATGAATTCGGTTTACTGGCGGATAGTTTTGCCAGGATGGGTATTTCGATTAAACATCAGATCCATTCATTGAAAACAGAAAATGCTGAGCGACTGAGGGCAGAAGCGGAACTGGATCAGAGCAGGCAGCAACTCCAGACAATTATTGATAATACCACGGCTGTAATTTACCTTAAGGATATCAATGGAAGATTCATATTTGTCAACCGCCAGTTTGAAAACCTTTTCCATATATCCAAAACACAAGTTTCGGGAAAGAGTGACTATGATTTTTTTCCCCGGCAATTGGCGGATGCGATTATTGCAAACGACCAAAAAGTAATGGAAACAAATTCTCCTTTGAAGGTTGAAGAAAACATACCCCATGACAACGATGTCCATACTTATGTTTCAATCAAATTTCCCCTATACGATACTTTGGGGGATTTATATGGCGTATGCGGTGTGTCTACCGATATTTCCGATCGTAAAAAGGCTGAGGATCTGCTGAAAAATTACAGCAAAGAATTAGAGCAAACCGTTGAATCAAGAACGCATGAGTTAAAAATAGCCAAAGAACAAGCAGAAGCCGCTAATCGGGCCAAAAGTGCATTCCTGGCCATGATGAGCCATGAAGTGCGGACGCCGCTTAATGCA
>JAAEMC010001002.1 GCA_024225895.1 Desulfobacteraceae bacterium
AAAAGACTGTAGGCCTCACTGGGTGGTCGGATTGGACCCTGTTCAAAGCCATTGTATTGTTCCTTTTCATTTTTCTTATCCATTACTCAAGGATATCATACTTATGAATTTTACGTCAAGATATCAGGGACTGCTAACCCCCCATTTTTTCATGCAACCATCTCCCGGCAAACATTGTCAACCAAAAGAGTTTGGTTTGATTTGAACAAAGGAGCTTGGTGAAGCAAATCTTGCCTCAACCGTAATTTCTCCTCTTTACTAACGCGAAATGAAAATATCCTGCCGCCGACAAATATCTCTCGGAATCCTCTAATTAGCCGATAATAGATGAAATTCGGCCTATCCTTATATTTGTCTTTCTCAGAAAACGACTCCTGCAGTACGGCCTCTTTTGTACGTGGCGTCTCATTGATTTTAATCAATATTAGCCAGCTAATAAGAGTTAAGCCAAGGAGGGCTTTGATACGAGAAAAAGTTCTGGTTTGGGATTGCTCAATTCCAAACCCCTGCTTCTCAAATCGATAAGCCTCTTCTACTCCCCAGCGCCGAAAATAACCTGTAATCCTACGTTTTAGTTCTTTTGAACTTTTTATGTGACCATTAGCAAGAAAGATTCTTGGCTTTTTGTTCCTTGAATCCTTAAAGCAAATCAGGGTTACTTCATGAGTTTTGTTTTCGAGTTCTATCCCCACTTTGGCGCTACCGAAGCGGCATTTGCTGTTATATTTTACACGCCGATTTATTTTACCGGCCACCTCGGAGATATTCCGACTTTTATTTCTATAAATAATGTTTCGGGAGTCGTTCATGCGGATCATGAAGTCAAGTTTCTTTTTCTGCAAATAACTAAAAACCTTACCGCTATCGTAACCGCGATCAGCTACCCAAAGTCCTATATTGCCAATTTTATCAACCAATTTATCCAAACATTTAAACGTTTCATTATTAGAGCTTTTGAAACCACATTCCTTTGTACTGTAGAGGTCTAAGAGAATCGGAAATACTTCATGGGTGGAAGGGTTAAAACCACTTATCTGATTTAACCAGTAACCTGTTCGGATTTTACCGCTACTCCCATCTCTCACCGGAGCTGAATGCTCAAACTTTTTCCCATATTGGTGGGTTATATCGCCACCATCAAGAGCCAATACAGTAGAGGAATCTATCTTGAGGACCGCTTCTTGAATGGATACCTGATTGGCCCAGCTTAATATCTTTTCATTATCAAGGTTACGTCTCAAGCGTTTAATCACATGTTTAGGCTTTTTTCTCTCCCGTAGCGTTTTGGCTATTTCCGGGAGCTGACAGCTACCAGAAACAAGCATTCCAAAACTCATCTCAAGAATAAATTTCAACTGAGGTATTGAGATTCTTTGAGAGAGTTTTCTGAAAAGGCTTTCGGCTATCTTTTTCACTTTTTCAAGCTTATGTGGTATAATCATTATACGCTCCTTTTGTGGTATGATCGGCTTTTTGGCGAAATCCTATTATACCACACAAAGGAGTTCAGATCCAGACAAAAAAACACCGAAACTATTATTATTAAATCCTTTCCACGTTAACGTAAAAAAAAAGTGGGGGGTTAGCAGCGGTTCGAAGGTTCGAGCCTTTTTACAGAGACATATCATCTCTTTCCATTCATACGGCAACACTTGATTAGCGACAATTATTACCTTTTTTCTTCTCAGTTGATACATATCCATCTCCACTTACGCTTTAGAATAGTCCGGTTCAGGATCAGCTCTTTCCAATGACTGGAATGAGAAATTTTCTATGTGGAAGTAAATAATGTTGGAACGAATCAAACCGGGAATTTAGGAAGAGGAAAGGAAATAGAAAGAAGGTATTTAAAAAAAGCAAACCTTA
>JAAEMC010001003.1 GCA_024225895.1 Desulfobacteraceae bacterium
ACCTACAGGACACGTACACTCGACCGCTATCTTCGGATCGGAACCATTCCACCAAATCCCAGGAGCAACGATGTCCTGGATACCTGCTATTTTGTCTTGTCAAACTGTCCTTCGAATCCGGAATTGAAAAAAAAGCTGGAAGATGCAGAAAATGCCTTTTATGCCTATAAACGAAAAAACAAGGTCTTTTCCATCACAGGCAAGCAGAAAATGGCGGAACAAAAAATTGTTGAGTTTAACAACCAATACCTGGATACCCGCAATAAACGTCTGGAACTTGATGCCAGAATCAATGAATTGAGTAAAAATATAGAAACAACCAAAAGTATCGCCAGTGTCCGGTCTCTGGTGGATAATCCCATGATTGAAAATATTTATTCCAAAATTGTAGATCTGGAACTGGAGATGACAAGGCTGTCTAAAATTTATAAATCAAAACATCCAAAAATCATTCAGCTGAAGAGTAAACTTGAAAAAAGCCGCAAAAGGCTTTCTGAAGAGGTAAATAAGGAACTGGACAACATGAAATCCGAAAGGAAAGTCTTGCGTTCCAGGGAACAGACCCTGGAAAAAACCATTGCAGAATTTGAGTCTGATGCATTGGATACCTCCAGCAAGGAACTCAAGTACACCATTCTCCAACGAAACGTCAATACCAGCCAGAATCTTTACGATCTCATGGTTTCCCGGGTAAAGGAGTCCAATATTCTCCAGACCAGTGACTCCTCAAATATAAGATTGGCTGAAGAGGCGCAAATTCCTATAAACCCCATTGCTCCTAATAAAAAAAGAAACCTTGTTTTAAGCATATTATTCGGACTTTGCGGTGGTGTGGCAATCGCCTTTTTCATGGAGTATATGGACCAAACCATCAGAACTGAAGAAGATATACAGCTCTATTTAAATCTTTCCGTTCTTTCCGCAATCCCGAAAGCAGACCTGTCAGATACTGGGAGAGATAAAATTTGATATTTTCCAAAAATAAAAGAAAACAGCTCAAAAAAGCCAAGCAAAGACTTTTAAGGCATTTCCCTTCCGATTCAAGCTATGCAGAATCTTTTAGAACACTTCGCACCAACTTGTTTTTCTCGGTAATGGAAAAAGACTTAAAATCAGTTGTGATCACAAGTTCTGTTGAAGGTGAAGGCAAAACCACTACCGCATCCAATCTTGCCTATGCCATTGCCCAGGCCGATAGAAAAGTACTGCTCATAGATCTTGATTTAAGGCGCCGACAGCTAAGCCGGCTCTTTAACCTCAATCGAGAGCCCGGGGTCACCAATCTTATCAATGATGTATTGGGTATTCATCTCATAAAAGGGAACCTTGACACTTATTCCGTTAACGACCTGATTCAGCTGGCAAAACTTCAGAGAATGTCCTGCATTTTAGACCTGGACGACCAAAAAAGCCAGGTGAAAATCACCTTTGAAAGAGGCCGAATGACAGACATTTATTGGAAAAATCGCCCCCTTTCAAAAAAACTGGCCAATATCCTGATCAATAATAAGCAGCTAACAGAAAAAGAGGCATTTCAAGCCCTTGGCCACCAGAAAAAATCAGTACAACGCCTGGGCACCATTCTTTATACCATGGGATTGGTTTCAAAGCAGAATATCTCAAAGGCTCTTACCGTCCATACTATAGAAGCCATCAAAAC
>JAAEMC010001004.1 GCA_024225895.1 Desulfobacteraceae bacterium
GCCACATTTCAGAGCCAAAATCAACATAATTTTTCTTTAATATTTGATACTTGTCTTGGTCCGACCCAATTAAACCCCAATATATTTTGTCAACAAGCCCTTTCATCGTCTTAGTCCAACAAAAACCTCAGCATGAATCTTTTCCTTTTCAATCCTCTCCTTCTCCATTGCAGATTCCCATTTATTTTTACCAAAATCAATAAAAAAATGGCAGCGATGTGTCAAATGCCATATTTGCCTTGGGATGTCTCTTTTTGCACACGCCAACCATTTTCTTAAAAGGTTGTTTTCAACGTTTTCAACCCCAAAAATGGCCTTTTAAGGTGCTCTTCCCCGGATCGCCCAGGATGATGATCCTGTTATTTTTTCTGATTATATCTTCCAGGAAAAGAGACCTGCCAGCATCAGCCCCGCGGGTCATTGTGAGACTGATATAAATCTCATCCAGTTCCATGAGATGCAGGGTCCCGGTTTTAACGGCTGCCATTGTCGTGGGCAAAACTGAAATGTATTTGTTGGTGTGGATTGTCCATGAAATATAATCCTCAAAAAATTTCCGGCTGCGGCTTAACTTTGTAAACAGCCTGTTCAGCCCTTCCCATATATTTTTGACAATATACCTGATCAGCGGAATCACCAGCGCCGTGCAAATTGCCGTGGTAATAACCAGGTAAAGTTTGTTGCCAGCAATGGTTTTTATCAGATCTCCGAGGAATGTGCCAGGATCAAACATGTGCAAATCCTTCCTTTCAGTAATGGCTGTTTTATAACTTAATCAGACGCAGCACGATTTTGTAAATCGTGCCGGTACAGCATTTGTTCAGGCACGATGTTCAGGC
>JAAEMC010001005.1 GCA_024225895.1 Desulfobacteraceae bacterium
TTGGCGGGCATTTTGAACGGCCTTGCTTATGGCGGCTTTATCTTTAAAGAAATCACAGGCCATATTTAATTTGACTTCCGGATCATGGCCTTGACTTTTCACGAATAATTCCAGGGTAAGGGTGACGTCTTCCATTAAAAAGCCTTCTCCCCGCATATCCCGCCGGGCTTAATTAATGGCTCCGCTACTTTCTGGGCGATGATATCCCTGGCTTTGTCATAATTGAGCGCCATGGCGCCGCCCAGAAAAAAGTCGGGATCTAAAATACCCAGCACCAGATCCGCATCCGTCACAGTGGGTTCATTACCGCCAAGATCAAAACAGACCGGTCCGGGCAGGGCACCTGCAGATTGGGGTCCCACACAAAGCCTGCCGTCCTGCACACTGGCAATGGACCCGCCGCCGGCACCAATGGCCCGGATGGCCATCATGGGCACATTTATGCGAAAGCCTTCCACATCCGGGAGCAGGGTATAGCTTTCCTGGTCGTTGTTAACAAAACCCAGGGCACAGGATGTGCCGCCCATGTCTGCGGAAATAAGGTTTTTCTCGCCATAAAGCCGCCCGATCAAACGGGCACCGGATAATCCGGCCACAGGGCCTGAATTATAGGTGTTGATGGCACGGGTTTTGGCCACCCTGGCAACCGCTCCATTGTTATGGACAATAAAAAGATTTTCATTATAGGATCGCTGGCGCAGGTTTTCACTGGCTTTATATAAAAGCCTGGCCAGCTTGTCATGGATATAGGCATTTAATACGGCTGCATTTATCCGCTCTCTGTCACCGGATCGGTGGGAAATATCAGAAGATAAAAAAACCGGTACTGAACCTAAAAAATCCCGGGGATATTCCTTTTTAACGGTTTTCCTGACAAAGCGTTCATTTGCAGGATTATATTCTGAATTTGAAAAAGCCACCACAAGACAACGGGCTCCGCGGTCTATTAAGCCCTGGGCAGCAGCCATGATTGATTATTCATCCGGTGTGGTAAGCACCTTTCCTGAAGAATCTACTTCTTCATCAAGGGCTGCTACCATTTCCGGCATGATCAAGGGAGGCTTGTCGTCCTTGTTTTGGGTCGGGGCCAGTTCTTCACATCCTGAACTCACCAGAAGTCCGACGCTGCTGCCATCCCTCTGGATGATGGTATTGGTGCCAATGGTATTGGAAAAACGGATGATATCCGTATCATAGAGGAGATCTTGCTCATCCACACCAAAGCGGGCTGCTCCGGCTTTAATACACTCCAAAAAGCAGACAGTAAGATCGTGAGGCGTTGTGGGGACTTTGACTGTTTCCACCTGGTCCTTGAATACAAAAAAGCCGTCGGTAAACGTACCCCCTGTATCAATATCGATCGTGTAACCCATGACTTCCTACCTCCTTAAAAGTTTGGTTTCAATTGGCAAAGCAGGCATATTTACTCTTGGCTGCCCAGGACACCATGCAAAATAAATGAAACAATTTCCTCGGCAATCTCCTCCCTGGACAATTGGCCCTCCGGCCTATACCAGCGCAGATACCAGTTGATGGTGCCCAGGATATTGAAGGCCGTAATGGTGATGCTTTTACGATTTAAAAGGCCTGCTGTCTTTAATGCGGCAAGTTCTTTACAATAGATTTTTAAAATATCCTTCTGAACCTGGTTGTTTATCTCCTCTCCTTGTTTGGAAAGATGTTCCTCATCCAAAAAGAAAATTTTCACTTCCTTTTTATAATAATCCGACAATTCAATATGGGTTCCGACAAGCTTCTTAAAATGGTCCAAAGGCGCCAGGTCCATATCAGCGACCTGGCCCAGTCTGTCTGTCAGGCCCCTGGACGCATGTTCCAGAACAGCTAAAAGCAGCCCCTCTTTATTTCCAAAGTAATGATAAATATTGGAAATGCTCATATCCATGGCCTGGGCAATATCGCGAATGGACGTTCCTTTAAACCCTCTGGTGGAGAAGAGTTCAATGGCAACCTTTACCAGTTTGTCTTTGCCTTTAAGATTTTCACTCACAAATATTCTCCATGCTCTTGAAAAATTAATTATTACATATCGATCGTTCGATATTGTGTCTAGAAAAAATTGAAAATTTCTCTTCCAAAACGATATAATTTGCTTGTTGAAAATTTGAATCCGTAGGACAATAAAGAAAATTTGCCAAATAAACTGTAAAAAATTATTTTTTGTTTACTATACACATCCCTTCATTGCCAGGAGGAGGCCCGCGTTGAGAACAAAGAAAAATATACATGAAAACCCACGACACTTTCCCCTGCACAATGGATTATGATATTAAAAATGTGATCAAGGATCTTTTCCTGCTTTATATGGAAGAAAAATATCAAGATTATTAAAA
>JAAEMC010001006.1 GCA_024225895.1 Desulfobacteraceae bacterium
ATGCACCTGTAGGTTTCATTGGTTTTGGCATCATAGGTATGGGAAATAACCGTATCAACGAAATAGAAGGACAATAGACTGCAGCTGATGGCTTTTTGAAGCCTGTCCAGCCGCTTTTTTTTGTGGGTTATGCTTATATAGCATGTTTTCAAAGAATCGAATTCTTTGGCCGATATTTTATCAAGATTGTATTTGGCCAAAAGGTTGTTGGCCTTTTGGGAAGCGGCTCTGGCTTCGTATTCATTGGTGGAATGGCTTAATGCCAGTAATTTTTTAATTTTATTGAGTGTGTTTAAAGCATCATCTTGAAGACGGCCTTTAATTAATGTTATGTCCATCTGGCATTTGGCAGCAGCAGTTTGAAATGCCGGATGGACCCCCAGGGCCTTGCAGGCATTTAAAAAACATGGTCCATGGTGATCACTATTTTGATACTTTTCACTGACATACTGATGCGCCATCTCATGTTTGAGTACTTCCAAAACCATATCCCAGGGCTGGGTTTCTATCAGATGAGCGGAAAGAGAAATCATATTCAGACCAGGATCCCAGGATCCCAGCTTTGTTCGGCTTTTGCTTATGAAAAAGGTGGGTCTGGAAAGGGAAGTCTGATGTAAAAAACATATTTTTTCATGTTCGTTTACAAGCTGGAGGCACCAGTTATGCCATTTTTCGGTCTGTTCCATCATGGAAGCCACACATATAATAACAATTGAAATTAATCAAGGGTATGATAGGACTTAAGAAAATATTGGATAAAGCAATTGCCAAAATAATTTTTTCGAATAACCAAATGGCGTATGGCAATCGCCAAAAATCCGGCTCATAAATTCGAAGACTTAAGTCAAACGGCATGAGATGTCTCAATTGAATTTTAACGGAATACATTTATGACATTTGGTATAACTGATTAACGGGAGTGATTACAAAATGCAGTTTATCGTAACAGGATATGATGGAACAGATGAAGGGGCTTTGGACAGGAGAATGGCTGCCCGTCAAGATCATCTTGAAATGGCAGCCAGCTTTTATCAAAGTGGACAATGGCTTTATGCTGCCGCCATTTTAAATGATGAAGCAAAAATGGCAGGCTCAATGATTGTCTGTGAATTTCCATCCAAAGAAGCACTTGAAAAAGAATGGCTTGAAAAAGAACCCTATATTCTGGCCAATGTTTGGGAAAAGATAGAGATCAAAAGAGCACAGGTCGCCCCTTTTTGTGTGAAATAGAATAGCTCAATTTTTCTGATTTAACATCCTTCAGGAGAAGGAAATGAAAAGAATTGTTTTTATATGTTTATTGGTGGTGTCTGCATTTATTGGCAATCATGTTGATGCATATCCAGGCAATATTCAAGATCTTATCCGGGATGCGCGGAACGGGGATGTTGAAGCAATGGTATTGCTTGGAACATCATATTACCACGGCAAAGGGGTGTTAAAAGATCCTTTTAAGGCCAAGTGCTGGATCAAAAAGGCCTACGATAATGGATCGCAAAAGGCTGCAAAAGTCTGGAATGATCTGGCGCTGTGGGAATATTCCGGAAAATGCGATGACTCCTTTGATGATGAGGTTACAGAAAAGTATCAAAAAAAAGATATCTTTACCGATCCTTTTACCGGCATGGTATTTGTTTATGTTCCCCAGGGGTGTTTTATTATGGGCTGCCACAACCGAGCCCAGGGGTGTAGAAAAGATGAAAAGCCTGCCCACAGTGTATGTGTTGATGGATTTTGGATGGGAAAATTTGAAGTGACCCAGGCGCAATGGGAATTGGTCAGGAAACAAAATCCGTCCCGGTTTAAAAGAGGCAGCCGGTATCCGGTTGAAAATGTTTCGTTTGAAGATGTTGATGCTTTTATACAAAGGCTCAATTCCCTGGGCCCCAATTCTTATTTGTTACCCACAGAAGCCCAGTGGGAATATGCCTGTCGTAATATGGGCATGAAAATCAATTTTCCTGACAAGGATGCATCCGATGCCCTCTATGAAAATTGCGGGAATTGTGATTCAGGACCTTATAAGAATGAAACCGCGCCGGTTGGAAGCTTTGTATCCAATGATCTTGGACTGTATGATATGGCCGGGAATGTAAGGGAATGGTGCCGTGACGTTTACCACAAAGACGGGTATGAAATGCATTCAAAACTCGATCCTGTTGTAAAGGCCCGGGGTGCTTCAGAGGTTGTCAGAGGTGGTTCCTATATTGATAATATGAAGAACATTCGATGCACTGCCCGGCAAAAATCCATTCCGGCAATGAAAAGTGACTACATTGGTTTCCGTTTGGTATTAATTAAAGACAAGTGAAGTCTATTCAAATTCCGATCGGATAAATGCATTTAGTTCTTCATAACCGATTTTTTCCACCTTGGCTTTTCCAATTTGTTCCAAAAAGACAAAGAAAAGATCCGAGCCCTGCTTCTTTTTGTCCCGACTGGCTGCATGAATGATATTTTTTGCATTATACGCCGGCTCAATTGGAAGTTGAAGATCTGCCAGCAGTCTTTTTATCCGCTGAACATCTGAATCAGCAATCATGCCTTTGAATCGGGAAAATTTTGCAGCCATTACCATGCCCATGGCAACCGCTCGTCCGTGGCCGGCGTTCTCAATTTTTTCAATGGCATGGCCAATGGTATGGCCAAAATTGAGTTTTCTTCTTTCTCCGGCCTCTTTTTCATCATTTTCCACTACCCGGGATTTAATTCTGACAGAATCTCTTACCAGTCTGAAAATGGTATCCAGATCCAGATTGAGGGCTTTTTCCTTGCTCTTTTCAAGAAACGCAAACATATTTGCGTCCGAGATTAGACCGTGTTTTACGATTTCTGCCATTCCATTGAAAATTTCTTTTTTGGGCAAGGTGGATAACATATCGATGTCGCAGATCACGAACCTGGGTTGGTTAAAGACACCCACCATGTTTTTGTAGGCATCCAGGTTGACCCCATTTTTTCCGCCCACGCTGGCATCAACCTGTGAAAGCAGGGAAGTGGAAACAAAACCAAAATCCAGTCCCCGTAAAAATGTCGATGCTGCAAAGCCGGCTATGTCCGTGACAATCCCTCCCCCAATCCCTAAAATAAAGCTGGATCTGTCGCAAGAAAGACGGATTAATTCTTTATAAATATATTCGATTGTGGACAGGGTTTTATTCTTCTCTCCCTCACCAATGGTAATGATGGGGGCATCAGGGAACGCATCCTTGTAAAAATGATGGATGTTTTTGTCCGTAATAATGACTGTCTGGGTATCTGGAAGATAGTTCTTTATATTTTTAAAGCTTTCTCCCACGTATATGGAAGAAAGCCCTTTTTCGACCTTCACTTGGAATGTTTCCAAATCTTTTAATCCTTTAGTATGATGGCGTGGATGGCATTCATTGTCTTGATGACTTTTGTAAACTGATCCGGGTATAGGGATTGTGCTCCGTCACTCATTGCTTCATCAGGGTTGTTATGCACCTCTATCATCATACCATCTGAACCCAAAGCAGCTGCAGCATAGGAAAGGGAAATCACCTGGTCTCGAACACCTGCGGCATGGCTGGGATCAACAATGATCGGCAGATGGCTCTCTTTTTTCACCGCAGGGACCACAGAAAGATCCAGTGTATTCCTACTGTGCCTTACAAATGTTCTGACCCCTCTTTCACAGAGAATAATATTGTTGTTCCCCTTTTCCATGATATATTCAGCCGCCATCAGCCATTCCTGAAGCATGGCCGACATGCCTCTTTTCAGGAGAATCGGCTTTTTTGACTTGCCGGCCCGCCGAAGCAGGCTGAAATTCTGCATATTTCGTGTGCCGATTTGCACCAAATCAGCAACTTCTTCAACCTGATCAAAATTTTGTACATCCATAACTTCTGTGACAATGGGAAGACCGGTTTCTTGTTTTACTTTTGCAAGATGCTCAAGCCCTTTTTTTCTAAGTCCCTGGAAAGAGTAAGGTGAGGTTCTAGGCTTAAATGCGCCCCCCCTGAACAATTTCGCACCAGCCTCTTTGACTGATTTAGCAATGGATAACACTTGAGTTTCACTTTCAACAGCACAGGGGCCGGCAATGACCGGCATTGTGCCATCGCCGAAAACAGCATCACCAATTTTTACATGGGTGTTTTCCTGCTTAAACTCCCGGCTGACAAGTTTGTATGGTTTTGTCACCGGAATGACCTCTTTTACACCATTAAGGCCCAAAAAATGAGCTGCATCCACAGAATTTTTATTATTAAGGATTCCAATGGATACCCTGTTTCCACCTGGTATTGGACGGGCAGTATAGCCTCTTTTTTCAATTGCTGTGACAATTGATTGAATTTTTTCTTCATTTGCATCTTTTTTCATTACAATAAGCATCAATTTCCTCCATGAGGTTTGTATCAGTATTCCATGATCAGGGCAATAAAAAAAGGCTGCTCACAAAGCAGCCTGAAAAGTGAAAAAGGCTGCCAGTTCTATCTGCAGCCTTTTGATTTTATTCTATTTAATCATTGTCAATAATCTGATTGATTTGCTGCAGATACCACCATTGCCAGAGCCAGGCGGCAGCATCCTGGTTGAATTTTGTTAAAATAGCTTCTGTTTCTATGTATAAGTACAACATAATCTGGTTTGACTATATTTTTTCGGGAAATTTGTCAATAAAAATTTGAATTTTAAAATTATTGTTTGATTTTAAAGAGCCATCACGTTACTATTTCATAGTTCAAATGAATTAAATTCTTAAAATAACAAAACTTGAATCGGTGCGAAAAATTATGGAAATAAAAGTAATCATTGCAGATGACCACGCCATAATGCGAGAGGGGCTTAAAAGCCTTCTTGAAAAATATCAGATCAATGTCGTTGCAATTGCAAATAATGGACGAGAAGCCATTGAGTTAGCCATAAAGCACCAGCCTGATATTATGATTATGGATATTGCCATGCCAGATTTAAACGGCATGGAAGCTACCCTGCGAATCAAGCAGGAATTACCCGATGTAAAAATAATTGCGCTTTCAATGCACTCCAGCAAAAAAATTATTGATAGAATGTTTGTTGCCGGTGCATCTGGGTACATTTTAAAAGAAAGCGCGTTTACTGAACTTTTTGAAGCCATTCAAGAGGTCAACAAAGGCAATTTTTATTTAAGTCCCGCTGTGGCAAGAATGTTTGTAGATACCCATGGGTTTGATGTACCGAAAACCGATATCCGGCCTAAATTTAATGAAATTTCTCGAAAAGAGCGTGAAATTCTTCAGCTCATTGCTGAAGGGGAAAAAACCAGGGATATAGCTGGTAAATTGAATATCAGCATCAAAACTGTGGAAACTCATCGAAGAAATATTATGAAAAAATTGAATATATTCAGTGTGGCTGGTTCAACCAAATTTGCAATTAAAGAAGGAATTATCTCCTTGGACTAAACATTTAGTAAGGAGTGTTTTTGGAAAAAATCAGGTTTTCCCTGATTGATATTCTATGGTTTTATCTATTATATTTATACGAGTTTAAGTTTTCATTGGAATTACAAAAAAATAGGGTTGGGTACAAATGGAATACATAAACTTAAGAGGGGATAAACCAGATGCGGTCGAAGCACTTGCTAGTGGTTTAGCCCACGATTTCAGACACCTATTGGACGCTATAAAGGGCAGGGCATCTATAATGATGAACACAGTCAGCCCGTCTGACCCCCTTTATGGCCATGTCGTTGAAATTATCAATTGCATTAATAAAGGGTCTGACATCGCCAATCAATTGCTTGGTTTCGCCAAAGCAAGCGAGTACTATAAAAGCTCTGTTGACGTAAACCGGATTGTACGAAATTCAATGGAAAACCTGAATCTTGCCGGAAAGAATATTACCCTTGATGTTGATCTTAACTCAAACCCGCTGATGATTGACGCAGATCCTGAAAAAATTAACCAGGTGATCAAAAGTATTGTTGAAAATGCGGTAGATGCCATGCCTGTCGGAGGAAAACTAACCGTAGTTACCGAGTCTGCCTCAATCTTAAATAGTACGGCAGAATCTTACGGACTTGCACCTGGTTTTTTTGTGAAAATTACTTTTACAGACTCTGGCCTGGGTATGGAAAGAGAAGTTATTGAAAAGATCTTTCATCCTTTTTTTTGTGCTGATCCTGAAAATTTCCCCGACAAAAGGGGATTGAGCCTTACGTTTGCCAAGGAAATCATTCAAAATCACGAGGGTATTATTGATGTGTGGAGTTCACCAGGTGTGGGATCTTCATTTTCGGTTATCCTTCCCTTGAAGGAAACCACGGGTAGTATTGATATCCCGGCCGAGGATGAAAAATTAATCTTGGGCCATGAATCGGTCTTACTGGTGGATGATGAAGAACGGATTTTAACCGTGGGAAGAGAAATTTGTAAGGCCTTGGGGTATAGTGTCCTCACAGCTTCTTCCGGAAAAGAGGCCATTAAGATTTACAGCAAAAAGAAACATGATATTAATCTGGTTATCCTGGACATGATTATGCCGGAAATGAATGGGCTGGAAACTTTTATGGAGCTTAAAAAATATAATCCGAATATAAAGGTTTTATTATCCACCGGGTATTCCATTGATGAAAAAGCTCAGGAAATGCTTAAACAG
>JAAEMC010001007.1 GCA_024225895.1 Desulfobacteraceae bacterium
AAATACCATAGATTCGTCTTACTTTTTGTTTTTCTCTTAACTGCATACCATAATCAGATAATTTCCCCCGTTTCTGACCATGTTCTCCGGGGGGGTAGCCTCTTCTATCATAACTGCATTTGTCTGAAAAGCAGCGATCACCTTTCAGAAAAAGTTTCATATTTTCGCGTCTGCATTGACGGCAAACAGATCCTCTGTAACGTGCCAACGTTTTCCTCCTTTATCAAACCGATAAATTATACTCTTCTTCTTTTCGGCGGACGGCATCCATTGTGGGGTACCGGTGTGACATCCTTTATCATTGAAATATTGAATCCAAGGGCGTGTAATGCTCTTAATGCGGATTCTCGACCAGGGCCGGGGCCTTTGACAAAAACACCAATATTTTTCATACCGTGTTCCATGGCTCTGGTGCCTGCATCTTCAGCAACAAGCTTAGCAGCAAAAGGAGTGCTCTTTCTGGAACCTTTAAAGCCTTGCATGCCGGCACTGGACCAGGCTATGGTGTTGCCGTTTTCATCTGCAATGGTCACAATGGTATTATTGAACGTGGATTGAATATGCACAATACCGGTGGAAATATTCTTTTTTACTCTTTTTTTGGATACACTCTTTTTTGACTTTTTTGCCATAATTAATAGTACCTTTTTAAATTAGCCTAGTTTTTCTTTTTAACAGCTGTCCGTTTCGGACCTTTTCTGGTTCTTGCGTTTGTACTGGTTCTTTGACCATGACAAGGAAGTCCTTTACGATGACGAAGTCCTCTGTAGCAACCCAAATCCATAAGCCGTTTAATGTTCATAGAGACTTCGGATCTTAATTCACCTTCGACCTTTAACTCCGCATCAATTACTTTTCTGATGGAGTTTACCTCTTCTTCTGTCAGATCACCAGCTTTAGTCGTAGGGTTAATACCTGTCTTTTCAAGTATTTGTTTTGACCTGCTTGTACCTATTCCAAAGATATAGGTTAAAGCGATCCATGCATGCTTATTTCTTGGTAAATCTACTCCTGCAATACGTGCCAATTTAAATCCCCCTATCCCTGACGTTGTTTATGGCGCTTATTTACACAAATCACTCTAATGACGCCACGCCTTTTGATGATTTTACAATTTCTACAGATTCTTTTTACAGATGCTCTAACTTTCATCCATTTACTCCTCGACCAATATTTTTTATTAAATCAATAACTTATTTAAATCTATATGTAATTCTGCCCCGGCTTAAATCATAGGGTGAAATCTCAACACTCAC
>JAAEMC010001008.1 GCA_024225895.1 Desulfobacteraceae bacterium
CAGATAACCTTGTAAATATTAAAAAAGCATTTTTAAAAGGGCGTTTCATTGGGGTGGACCAGGCTCCTTGGTCCCCCGGATGCACTGGGTTTCCAGTTTTTTACATGCGCAATTTTCATGTAATTATCCATCTGCCCTAATTCGCTTAAGCGTTCAATTATCAAGTGCCAGGCACAATCGATATCCCGGCCCACAGATATGGAAATTTCGCATTTTCCCTTTGATGACCCACCGCAGGGGCCGTTGAAAATTTTCTTGGCACACCTGGCAACCGGGCAGATACCGCCCGTCAATCCCAGGATGCAGTCCCCGCAGCCCAGGCATTTTTCATTTAAAACCCCGGGCTGGTCCAAAGCCCCGATAAAAGTGGTGTTAAGACCTGGTAACACCGGAATCCCTTTGAACATGTCTGCCATAGTCTGAACACCGGCACCGCAGGCAAGAGATAAAATCGCCTCAACCCCGTCCGGCAACTCAAAAAAGGGTTCGATCCAGTCTTTTTCACACTGCCGCTCAAGGGATTTACTTTCAAAATAATAGACCGGACGTTCATCTTTAAATACATGGGTTAATGATTCCGCAAGAGCCCTTGCTGCCCTGTCTCCACCGGTAAGACTTACCGATACACAGGTTTGGCATCCCAGAACCAGAACATTTTTATATGGTTTTATCGATTCGATGATTTCTTCTATGGGTTTATGTTCACCGACTATCATATGCCTTTCTCCTATTGAGAAACCCTTTTGGGTGCAAGTTTCTTCCAGACACCGGCGGGTTTAGCCCCTTTATGATCCGGGCACAATACCCGTACCTCATTGTTCATACTTTTTGAAACATCTTTGCTAAGCTTGGGGGTAAACACTGGTTCTCCGCACACTTCACAGTGCAGCAGATCCAATGCTGTAACCAGATCCCATTTACCGGATATCAACTCCTTAAACTCAATGGCATCCTGTGGACACAGCCGCCAGCAATGCCCGCATCTGGCGCAAAGGGAAATGTTGTGCATAATTTTGCGCTTGTTATCCTGATCAAAATGATTCAATGCACTGGCCGGACAATTCTGTTCACAGGCAAGACACCCATTGCAATTATCATTTACCTTGAAAAGGCCCATTTCACTATCTCCTTGTTCACTTGTAATTTTTCAACCCGGATACTTCACATCCCTGATGATTTCTTGAAATTTTCAGGTTAGGTTCTGCGGGCCCAGGCCATCTTGCCTGCAATATGAGCCATGTTCGGATACTTGAGCATTTCCATACCCGCATATTCAAGGGCCATGGGTTCACAGACCTTTACACACACAGGATCACCACTGCAAAGGTCGCACTTATAAGACTTGGCCTTCTGCTTTTCCACTTTCATTGCACCAAAGGGGCAGGCAGATACGCACATTCCACACCCAACACACTTTTGCCGGTCTATTATGACCCTATCAACTTCATCATCCCGAAAAATTGCCTCTTTTGGGCAGGCGGCAAGGCATGGTGCATTTTCACATTGCTTGCATGCAACAGGAAAGAAAAATTCATCTACTTTATCTTCCATTATCCTTATGCAGGACAACCCCGGACTGCTCAAGCTGGAACGGGATTCAATACAGGCGGTGATGCAATCCTTGCAATTATTACATTTTTCCGGATGGATTATTAATGTCTTTACATCCATTGGAGCAATCTCCATTCATTTCCTTTACCTTAAAAAACCTTATAATCTGAACTTTTTCAAATCATCTGTGTTCGCCATTATGAACACAATCTCCAGCATGATACAATAGAGATCCAGACCGGTCAATATTTTTTTGCTACAAAA
>JAAEMC010001009.1 GCA_024225895.1 Desulfobacteraceae bacterium
GAATCACTTAAAAGCAAATCGATTTAGTACCACCGATATCTATCCTTTAGGAGTATAAACGGCTATACACTTATCGGAACTTTATCCTGCGATTTGCTAGAGAAAACAGGCCACCTGCTATCCGGCCTATTTTTTTGTATGGGTGAACACACCGTCCCAATCATCATCAGGCGGGGATTGCATGAATTGGCGGCACCTCTGGGCATAAAGAAGATAAAGCCCGGTTGCTGTCTGGTCGTAAAGCTGTTTGAAAATCAGTTCAGCTTTGACAAATTCTTTTTTCATGTAAAGGGCAATTCCTTTTTCAAAAACGGTATTCTCTTTTTCAAGGGCACTGTCGGGCAGGCCTTGACAAAGGGGATGATAAATTTTGACCGGCTTTGTTTTGCCTTTGACACGGACCGTGTCTATATATTGGCAAAAGAGTTCAGTTTTAAACAATGCCAGCGTGAATTCAGAGATAATAATATCGGTCTCGTAGGTTTTGTTCAGACCTTCCAGCCGGGAGGCCAGGTTGACATGATCCCCTAAAACCGTATAGTCGAACCGGTCTGTACTGCCAAAGTTCCCTACTACTACATCGCCTGTGTTAATTCCTATACCGGTCTTTGCTTCAATACCCAAATGCGTCCAGTTTTTATTGAAGTGCGCTAGTTCCTGTTTGATTTCCATGGCAGCATGGATAGCGTTAATTGCATGATCAGGGTCGTCCACGGGAGTGCCCCAAACAGCCATTACGGCATCGCCAATGTATTTGTCCACCATCCCCTTATGTTTCATAATGATCCGGCTGATGACACTGAAATATTGGTTCATGAATCCACCTAATTTCTGTTCGCCGATGCGTTCGGAAAGATCGGTGAATCCCCTGATGTCACTGAAAAAAATGGTAATCTCTTTTTTTTCGACCCGCAACTCGAGAAACTGCGGGTTTTTAATCAGTTCATTAATGACCGAAGGGGCAAGATAGTGGGAAAATGCTTTTCGTATATATTTCTTTTGCCGGCCTTCATAAAAATAATTAAAAATAGTGACCACCAGGACAACACAAATCAGTGTGACCAGGATATAAGAAATGCCGACCAATTGCATATTTAAAAAATAGAAATAATAATCGCCGATGACAATGGACAAGATCAGCAAAAGAGCCAGCGTACTTCCGGTCAAAGGGCCAAGGACCACCAGTGCGGTAATGATCAAAAGCCCTGCAGCCAGTATCATCACATAGGCAAAACCGATTTCCGTATATTTTGCGTTGACCATGAAATCTTTTTGAATCAGGTTGTCAATAATCGTGGCATGGACTTCTACGCCGGGGAAAATGGGCGCAAAAGGGGTGGCAACCGTATCAAACAGCCCTGCGGCAGAGGTGCCGATCAATACATGTTTGCCTTTGATTTTTTCCATGGATTTGTTTTCCATGATATCGGCGGCAGATATGTAAGGAAATGAATATACAGGTCCCCTGAAGTTCACGGCTATCTGGGCCTGGTAATCGGTTAAAATAAAATCCATGCCCAGGTGGATGCCCAAAAGGCGCTTTTTTTCATCCCGCGAAATGGTTGAGGCATGGAGGATGGCCTTATCCCTTTTTTTGCCAAGCCGGTACATTTCAAATGCAAGGGAGGGGTAAGGAATGTTGTCCATGGCAATGAACAAAGGGACTTTTCTAACCGTGCCGCTGGGGTCTGGAAAGACATTGAAAAAGCCTTCGGACACCGCAGTTGCAAGTTCAGGGATGTTGATGACCGCACGGTAACAATTTAAAAAGGTCAGGTCCTTATAATCCAGGGACTGTGGATTGATTCCGATTTGAATGGAAGGAAACGGGGCTTCTTGCTCTGTTTTTAATCCGTCGTCTTCAAGGATGAATGAATATCCGGAAACCGTATTCCCCTTTGATATTTCTTCTCCCAAAACAAGGTCGTGGTCCATGGATTCGTCACGGACCAGTTTTTGAGCAATAAACTCGTAGCCGGATTTTTTAAAATAGGGGCGATACTTTTCAAATGAAACCGCAGGCGTGGTGCGGTCGCGTTCTGCAAATACGATGTCGATTCCCGTGACAAGGGCCGGGGCGGCATTGATGTTTTTTAAAAGAGCGGCCAAAAGGTCCCTTGGCCAGGGGAACTGGCCGTATTTTTTCAGGCTTTTTTCGTCAATATCAACAATGATAATCTCGCCGGATGTCGGGACCGGTCCCCTGAATTTAAACATCTGGTCATAAATCCGGTTATCCAGCACGGTAAACAGATCCGGTTTTTGATCATGGAATGAATACCAGCATCCTAAAAAGGCCGCCAGCATAACCAGCCCGATTTTAAAAGGTGTGATCTTAACAGACGTTATTTTAAAAAGGGAAGTCATCGATTATCTCATCAGATTCACTGCAGCTTATTTCAGGTTCCCGCCAAATATCCCGGTATACCGGGTGTCGTTTTTAATGCCGTCAAAATTTCCGCCAATGGCATCGGCATTGGAACCGAAAAATGCACCGTTAACCCCGGTGCTTGCCCCTTCGATTCCTGCGGTAAACCCTGAACTGGTTACCGGGCTTGTACCACTGATATTTAAGGTGGCCTGATCAAAAC
>JAAEMC010001010.1 GCA_024225895.1 Desulfobacteraceae bacterium
GGTCACATCTTGAATAGTGAATAAAGTAGATTTATTCACTATTCAAGACCCGGCCCCATAAAATTTCTTTTCATTAAGCTAATTTGCTATTAAAATATGTATCTACTCCAACGTTGTAAAATCATCGGTTTGTCCGTGTGCATTTTGATTGTTAGGGCTTTATAGGTGTTGTTTTGATATTTTTCTTAAAAGCCCCATTTTATCATCCTTAGTCACTAATCAAGACGCGACCCCCAATATTCACTAATCAAGACGCGACCCCCAATATTCAATAGCTTTTCCCCCTCTCCTTGGGGTGACCATTATGAAGGCTGCATTTGATTTTACTTGTGTGAATATGGGTTTATCGCCTTTTAAAACATATGGATATTGCTGTCTTGCGGATCGCATAGTCAAACAGTCAACAAACAGCATTAGGCAGCTTTTTTGTTATGATAAAAAATTGGATATCGATCTTCTTGATAAGGGCTAACCAGCGCCTTTACTTGGACGCGCAAAAAACCACGCGCCGGTAAGGCGCGCCGTTAGCTGGATAAAGACATGAAAGTATTCCTCGTTTTCTGATTAAATCTAACACATTGTGCATAAAATTCATCTATTTTACGACCATATTCAGGATCTGATTGTATAATTATAAGAATAAGCTCTTCCCAGGGTATCTGACATATTTGAACTTGTTCAAGCGTAGGTAAAAACCAGTCTTTGAACCATTTGTCCTTTTCAGAATTTTGATACTCTAAAACCCTGCGATTGACAATTTCACGTATTTTATCTTTTGCCATCAGTTCAGCAAATATTCCGTCATTTATTTGGGATTCAGGGGCAATGACAAAGAAGCTAATTTTATCAAAAGAGGCAGGTGGAATCTGAGCTCGGCTGATCAGTTCAGCAATACAGGCAATATTTCGGGCAGCCTGATTGAAATAGCTGGCATTTTTCACTCCAGACGACAGTTTGCTGAACATCTTTGCTTCTGTGACTATAAAGCGGCATGCATCTTCCTTTAATGACAGATCTCCTCTCTGGCTCACTCCAATAATAAAATCCCCTATTACCCCGTCTGCATGTGTCCAGGATTCTGCAAGTTTGTCTCCCCGGTATCTTGCAAGGAACGCAGATGGCAAAAGTGCTTCTGAGTACCATTTATCTGTTGTTGCAAAAGAAAGATTATGCTCAACATCAGGATTTGAGGAAAACCAGTCCAGAATGAGTCGAAGCATCCATCCTTCGTTATATAAATCAGTGGGAGGAAAGTTGTTATCAGAACCACTGCATCTTTTCAGAAGTGTTGTTATTCTTTGAATAGGCATAATTTTCAATTATCAAGATCCTATATCGGTGTAAAGAATATTGACTATAGTATTGGATATGACCGTGAACATTTTGTACCCAAAAAACAAAAAAGATCTTGGTAACACAATTACCAAAATCTTTTTATCAAAATCGTTGTAAGCTGGTCGGGATGAGAGGATTTGAACCTCCGACCCCCTCGTCCCGAACGAGGTGCTCTACCAGGCTGAGCCACATCCCGACAAACAAACAAAACTCTAATATCAGAAAAAAAGTATTTTGTGAATCATAAAATTTGTTCCCTGATAATTGTGGCCTCCCGGCCAGGCCCAACAGAGACGATTTTTATTTTTACATTGGATAGCTCTTCGATCCGGGCAATGTATTTTCTGGTGTTTTCCGGCAGGTCATCATAGTTTCGGATACCGGAAGTGTCCTGTTTCCATCCCGGATGGGTTTCATAGACCGGGGTGCATTGGGAAAGCACACTGATCTGGGCTGGAAAGTCATTGATGGATTTGCCCTTGTATTCATAGCCGGTGCAGATTTTAATTTCATCCAGGTCATCCAGAACATCCAGTTTGGTTAAGGCGATGCCTGTGAGGCTGTTGAGCCTTGCTGCATTTCTTAAAACTACCATATCAAGCCATCCGCATCGTCTTCTGCGGCCGGTGGTGGCCCCGAATTCCGCTCCTGTTTTCTGGATTTGGTCGCCGATCGCATCAAATAATTCCGTGGGGAAGGGGCCTGCGCCAACCCTTGTAGTATAGGCTTTGCAGATTCCGATGATCTCATTTAAATTCACCGGCCCGACTCCGGAGCCGCAGGCGGCATTCCCGGCCACTACATTGGATGAGGTAACAAACGGGTAAGTGCCGTGCTCAATATCCAGGTGGGTGCCCTGGGCGCCCTCAAACAATAGTTTTTTGCCTGAGGTGATTCCGTCAAATAGAATCACTGAAACATCAGCGATATAGGGAATAAGCCTGTCTTTAATTTCCAGGACCTGGTCAATGACTTCTTGAAGATCCAGGGTTTCGGCCTGGTGATAATTTTCAAGGTAAAAGTTTTTTTCTTCCAGATTGGTTTCAATCTTTTCTTTTAAGAGATCGGTGTCCAGAAGATCGGCAAACCGGATGCCTCTGCGGGTAGCCTTGTCTTCATAGCACGGGCCGATGCCCCTGCCTGTGGTACCGATTTTATCATCGCCTTTCTTTTCTTCTCTGGCAGCGTCCAGCCGCTTGTGATAGGGCATGATGATGTGGGCCCGGTCGCTGATTTTCAACATTTCTGGCGAGGCATCAATATTGTTTTCGGTCAGGTAATCGATTTCCTCGAGCAAAACAAAGGGATCCACTACCACGCCGTTGCCGATAAAACAGTTTTTTTGCTGGATAATGCCGGAAGGAATCAGGTGGCTGATGATTTCCTTACCGTTAACCACCATGGTATGGCCTGCATTGTTGCCACCCTGGAACCGGACGACAAAATCTGCGTGTTCGCTTAACAGGTCTACCACTTTGCCCTTGCCTTCATCTCCCCATTGGGTTCCGATAATTACTGTGTTTCCCACTATTTGCTCCTCTTGTGTCTAAAAAAGCTTTGTATTATTTCTTTTGCCTGGTCCCGGCAAATTCCGTTTACAACTTTTGGATGATGATTCAGCCGCTTATCTTCTGCCATATTGTAAAGGGACCCTGCTGCTCCCCACTTGGGGTCTTTTGTTCCGAATACAATTTTTTTTATTCTGGCGTTGATGATGGCGCCCATGCACATGATACAGGGTTCAATTGTCACATAGATGGTTGTATCTGCCAGCCGGTAATTATTAATCGCCTTAGATGCCATCCTTATAGCATTGATTTCCGCATGCCCTGTGGGATCACTTGATGATATGGGGTTGTTGTGCCCGTATCCGATCACCTTGTCCTGTTGATTCACAATAATTGCACCAACCGGGACCTCATCTATTTCCGATGCCTTTTTTGCCTCCCTGAGGGCAAGATTCATGTAAAATTCATCATCCATAATTCCCAACCTTCACATATATATATGATTTTTCTAAAAATCAAATAAATTCGGCTGCTTTTTTTATGGCAAAAATGAGACCGGTTTTAAGGTCAGGCCTCTTCATGGATTTTCCAGACAAAGATATTGCCTGCAATTTCCTTATCAAGCGCCAGTTCGGTGTTTTCAAATTTGATGCAAAAGGCGGGTTTCTCCCGGTGGACTGTGACGACTACACCGGGATTGAGTCCAAAGGAAATCAATTGGTGCAAAATAGTATGGGTTCCTGGTTTAATATAGGTGATTTTTCCTCTTTCCCCCGGTGCCAGTTTGATAAGACTGACCACGGTGCTGCTGATTTTATCGATCCCTTTTTTGCAGCATCGTCCTCTGGGGATGGGTTTCCCGTCCGGGCATATTTCCGGATGGCCCAGCAGGGTGCAGATGGATTCTTCCACTTCCGGCTCCAGAGAATGCTCCACCTGGCAGGCCACCTTTTCCATCTGGGCATTTTTTAAATGGAGCACACTGGATGTGAGCACTTCGGCCAGCCTGTGCCGCCGCATAATATGCTTGGCTTTATGTTTTCCGGTTTTGGAAAGAATCAGTTGATCCAGATCCCTTTTGATAAGGCCCTGTTGCACCAGTGTTTCCAGGTCTGTCTCACTAAATTCAACAGCACATCGCTTTTTGATATCTTCAATGGCAAAGGTGTTGTTTTCAGCACACGCCCACATGGCTTCCAATATTTCATCATGGGTTTCAGTCATTTTTTACCTGTTTGTTTTATGTAAATGTAATGCCAAGCATTTTGCAAATATGGTTCACTGCACTGCCTATGATGATGGCATAAATTACCACCGATGTCATGATGGCAGTACCGGCTTTCATTCCCCGTTCTTTAAACAGGACAATTATAGCATTAATGCAGGGGGCAATAAAGGTCATGACCAGCAGATTCACCACCAGTTGAAGGTTAGAGTATCCATAGGCCAGATGTTCCAGTTCTGCCGCACCGCTTTCACGCCGGATCATGGTTTTAATAAAGACCTGGATGCTTTTTTCGGGAAGGCCCAAGACCTGGTCAATGGTCGGGCCGAGAGTGTTCTCCAATACCTCTAACCCACCGGCTTTCTGGAAGAGAAATATGCCTGCGGCAGCATAGATAAATACTGGTACGGCCTCTTTTATGAAATGCCATGATTTTCTGGCAGCCATTTTGATTATCAAAAAGGGTTTGGGTATCCGCATGGCAGGAATTTCCATGATCATGGCAGATCGGATGCCGGGCAGTATTTTGTTGGCTAAAAAACCTGCGATCAGAATCTGTACAAAGATCATGGCAAAGACAAATATGGTGGCATAAAATGGCATTTTATCCAGGATCACCAGCATCACTGCAAAAAGTGGCGCACACGGCATACATAAAAAGACCAGAAATGAGGCAATGTTTTTTTCTTTTTCACTGTTTAGGATTCGGGTGGTTAAGATAGACATGGTAATGCATGAAAATCCCATGACCAGCGGGATTACACCTTTTCCGTTCAACCCTATGGTTTTAAAGACCCTGTCCAGAAGGATGGAGAGTCTTGGCAGGTAGCCGGAGTCCTCTAAAAATCCAAAGGCCACATAAAAACAGAAGATTACCGGCAGAACAAGTCCCAGTGCCAAAAATACCCCTGTGGGCAGTATCCCGAAATCCGGATTCATAATAAGATCCCGTACAAAGGGATTGGGGATGTAGGATACTAATTTCTCTGCTAACGGGGTCAAAAAGTTTTCAAAGATATGAACGTTGATGGTATTGACCAGAAAGGTTGCGGCAAATGATCCTATAAACAAATACATCATCACCACCACGGATAGGGCTATGGGAATGCCTGTGGAAAGCTTTGTACATAAGTCTCCAAAAGCCAGAATAAAAGGGCTTCTGGCTGGAGGGGTTACTTCCTGTACTTGTCTTGCGGTTTTTGCTGCCTCTTTATGATAAAGATTTTCCAGGAATATTTCCGGTGAGGAATCCAGTTTTTGCCGGCAATCGTGGGTTAGATCTTTAAGCTGCCTTAAAACTTTGTCACCATAGGTGTTTGAAAGATAAGATTCCACAGCGGCATCACCAGTCAATAAAAGCAGAGCAATAGCACAATAGGAAGCGTCATCTGACGGAATAATTTTGTTTGTCTGAAAAATAAATTCTTCAATGGGTTCCGGGTACTCCACAATGCTTTGAACGGGTATGGCCATATCCAGTGTTTTTTTCAGGTTTTCAACACCGATTTTTTCATTGGCAATGGTCGTGGTTACCGGGACTTGTATCAGATCCCAAAGCCATGAAAAGTTGATGTCAATCCCTCTGGAGGCTGCCTCATCAACCATATTGACATTCAAGACCATGGGTAAACCATATTCTGCAAACTGGAAAAACATGGCCAGGGAGTGTTTCAGATTTTTTGCATCTACAACAAAGATAATGCCCTTCAAATTATCCCTGATCCCGGGGATTAGCAGCAGATCCCGGGTCGCCCGTTCATCTTCATTGGATGAAAAGATGGAATGTCCGCCCGGGGTATCATAGATATAGCCCTCAATACCCTTTAAGTGGCCGGATTTGACAGACATGGTTATGCCCGGGATATTGACGGATCTGGATCTTGAATGGCTTAAGTCCGAAAAAAGTGTGGACTTGCCGACATTCATATTTCCAATGATTGCAAAATCTTGTTTCATTTTATGTGTTCCTAACATTTTCTGCCGCAGATGTCATACACCATTTTGAAAAGGTTTTGCAAGAATGATCTTTTCAAATTATTTCCCTTGACAATCGATTTTGATTTATGGAAATAAGACAGAGTTCAGGCGCTTTACGACTTTGATATTTCACAAAATAATAGATCTTTAAGAAATATTTAAGTTTAGGCTTAATGGGGAACCCTGTGAAAATCAGGGACGGGCCCGCCGCTGTAATCGGAGACGAACACTGCTTCAATGTCACTGGCTTAAAAAAAGCTGGGAAGGCGCGGTAATTAGGATGATCCGAGAGTCAGAAGACCTGCCTGGGCTGAAGGTCTGTCCTGAGGAAAAGGCAGGCCTTGGATTGGTGGATTAAAAACGATATCCCCTGGATGATTTTACATAAAGGTCATCCAGGGGATTTTTTTTCAAAAAGCTTTTGCTTGTCTGATGGAGTAAATGCAGGTTTAGGCGGGTAAACAAGGCAACTTTATCCAGATGCAATTGACCTTTTATTAGCGTTAGGAGAAAAAATGAAAAAGAAAACAATGATCGTTGCAGCACTAGTTGTATTTTTATCAATAACTGCCCTGAACTGCTTTGCTTCAGGAGGTCACGGGCATAATACCACCAAAAAGGTAGGAATTTTACTGGTGGCCTTTGGATCCAGTGAAGCCTCTGCCCAGGTCTCCTTTGAAAAGATTGATAAAAGAGTAAAAGAAACCTATCCCGGGATTCCGGTGCGTTGGGCATATACGTCACACATTATCCGCAATAAGCTGGCAAAACAGGGAAAGGTTTTGGATTCACCGGAAGTGGCCCTGGCTAAAATGATGGATGAAAAATTCACCCACGTGGCGGTTCAGTCGCTGCATACCATCATTGGTGCTGAATATGATGATGTACGCCGGACCATAGATGGTTTTAAGCTCATGGGCGGATTTGAGATGATTCTGATGGGATATCCGCTGATGGCCACGCAAAAAGATATGGCAAAAACCGTTGATGCGATTTTGAAAATCATTCCCAGGGAACGAAAACAAAATGAGGCGGTTGTGTTAATGGGGCATGGTACCCACCATCCTGCCAATGCCTTCTATGCAGCTCTGATGTTCCAGGCCCAGCTTAAAGATCCCAACATCTTTATCGGAACAGTGGAGGGGTATCCGGAACTGGATTTGATCCAGGAACTTTTGAAAAAAAATAAGATTAAAAAGGCATATCTTCTGCCCTTTATGTCGGTTGCCGGCGACCATGCCAAAAATGATATGGCAGGGGATGAAGAAGACTCCTGGAAGTCCCAGCTAACCAAAGCGGGCATCCAATGCATTCCTGTATTGAAGGGAACCGCGGAATTTGACGCATTCCTTGATATCTGGGTGGGTCATATCAATGGACCGCTAAGCCATTTTAAGTAACAGACATGTCAGGTAAAATGAAAAGGGTGTGAAAATTGATTTTTGCACCCTTTTGCCTTATAGTGTCGTCTGGCATTTAAATAAATAATTGGTGCAGGTATGCGATGAGACCCCATATATTGCTGGTAAATTATAATGAAGGCTGCATCCCGGATCTCGGAAAATCCAAATTTCATTTGGATATGGAGTTTAAGAAAATATCATCGGCCCGGGAGCTTGATTTCCCCGCTTCTAAAAAATCGCCGGATGTTGTGGTGATTTTTATGCAAAAGGAGAAACAGGACTGCCTGAATAAAATTGCATATCTGACCAAATCAAACCTGGACAAGGAAATCATTGCAGCGGTTCCGGTCGAGATGCTGGAAACGGGTGTAAAAGCCCTTCAAAACGGGGCGTCTGATTTTTTTACATATCCATCATGTTCCCATACCCTGGATTTTTATATCAATCGCTCTCTGGAAAGAAAATACCTTCACAAACATATCTGTTTTAATGAGAACTGCTATAAAAGCCGATATGCAATCTCTGAAAAAAATTACAAGCATCTTTTTGATGAAGTGCCCTGTTTTATTTATGTTTTGGACAGGGATTACCAGATTACGGACTGCAACCGGAAGTTTGAAGAGTATTTTGGCAACCACATCGGGGAGTATTGTTTTGGTATTTTAAAAAACAGGGATGAGCCCTGCACCAAATGTACCGTGGATAAGACCTTTAAAGACGGTAAAAACCATGCATCGGAAATGCAGATTATTTCATCGGATGGGGTAAAACATACTGTTTTATGCTGGATTGCACCCATCAAAGATGATCAGGGGCAGATTACCCATGCCTTGGTCATGCTCACAGACATTACCGAAGCCCGGCGCCTGGAAGACCATTTGACCTCCCTTGGATTTATGATTGGTTCCATCTCCCATGGTATCAAGGGGCTTTTAACGAGTCTGGACGGCGGTATGTACCTTATGGAAAAAGGTATTAATCAACGTAATCAGGCGAATATCAGACAAGGGTTTGAACAATCCAAACAGATGACCGAACGCATCAAACAGCTTGTTCTGGATATCCTGTACTATACCAAGACCAGGAAGGTGGAATGGAGCAAGGTTTCCATTAAACAATTCCTTGAAGACACCGTGGAAATCGTTTCTTCCAATGCCCGGAAAAATAAGGTGACCATTGATTATAAACTGGAAGTTTTAACCGAGGATATCTTCTTTGATGTGGATGAAAAAAGCCTTCAGACAGCCCTTGTCAATATCCTTGAAAACGGCATTGAAGCGTGTGTGGACAACCCGGTGAAAAAGAAGAATTCTGTTTTGTTTCATGCCAGGATGGACCGGGATAAAGTATTGTTTACCATCCAGGACAATGGCCTGGGCATGGATGAAGATACCTTGAAAAATATTTTTACCATTTTCTTTTCTTCCAAAGGCAATAAAGGCACCGGCCTGGGACTTTATATTGCCAACAAAGTCGTGGCCCAGCACCGGGGCGAGATCAAAGCCAAATCCACCAAGAACAAAGGCACCAAATTTTTAATCAAAATTCCGCGGACCGTTCCCAAAACGGCTCGAAATCCACGTGGTGTCGCCTACCCGGAGTGAGAACATAATTTAAAAATCTATTGACTTCACTCATTTTTTTATTTAAGCAGTAAATGTTTTTCAGGTGCCTTGAAAAAGGCTTAAAAAGGGAACCCTGTGCAAATCAGGGACGGGCCCGCCGCTGTAATCGGAGACGAACGCTGCGAAAATGCCACTGGCAATAATGCTGGGAAGGCGCAGCAACTAGGATGACCCGAGAGTCAGAAGACCTGCCGGAAACAAGAAGCTGCTTTGCCCCGTGGACAAGGGCAATACAATCTGCGGAAAAATCAGGGAGTCCCAGATCATTTAAACAAAATGGTCCGGGATTTTTCATTTTAGGATTCCGGTGAAAAAAGGGGTGTTGCCCCTAAAAAGAGTTTGGCTGTATGATGCCGGGATGTTTAAACGATATCAATTCGCCCATCCCCATGATTTTTCATTCAGTAGAATCCTTTCTTTTTAGGGCAATACCAAAAAAGAAAGGGAAACAGATGAAAAAATTTTGTCTGGCAGTCTTTATCTCTGCCGTATTTATTCTACCAACCCTGGTTCTTGCACAGGAACCGGAAGCCAATCCTGCCAATACCAAACTCGATGATGTGGTGGTCACTGCCACACGAAGTGAAGAAGATATTCAGAACGTTCCGGCAAAGGTTGAGGTGATTTCCAGCCGGGAAATAGAACTGACCACAGGAGAAACACTGACCGAACAACTTAAAAAGCATTCCTCCATCGGCGTTATTGAATATCCGGGGGCTCAGGCCGGTATTGGTATGCGCGGATTTAGACCGGAGTTCAGCGGAATTACCAAACACACCTTGGTCCTTATTGACGGCCGGCCGGCCGGTGCCACAAATCTTTCTACCATCTTAACCAATAATGTGGAACGCATCGAAGTTCTTAAGGGACCGGCATCCTCCCTTTATGGCGGTGAGGCCATGGGCGGGGTGGTTAATGTGATTACCAAAAAAAGCCAGGGCCCGGTCTCCGGTAAGCTGGAATTGGGCTATGGATCTTTTGATACTAATTTCCAGGAGGCGGGTGCCGGCGGAAATGCGGCCCAAAGGTTGGATTTTGATATCTTTGCCAGCCGGTATGACCAGCGGGATAACTACGATATGGGCAATGGTGATGAACGTCCCTATACTGAATATGAAACAAAAAGCGGTGACTTGCGGTTTGGAATGGACATCACAGACATATGGCGGGCCGATGTCGGAGGCGATATTTACCAGGGCAGGGATATTTCAACCCCGGGAGATATTTTTACAGGCAGTACTCAGCCCGGCAATAAAGATCTGGACCGCTGGGGAGTGGATTTTATGCTGGACGGCATGATAGGCAGCAGCAATAATGTCAGCTTTACGGCATACAAAACCCGGGAGCTCCAGGAAAATTACAATCGGTATGCTTATTCCATCTGGCCGGCAACCTCAATCGTTGATCCCTATCGAAGCTATGATTCGGAAACAAATTGGATGGGGCTTCAGCTAAAAGACACCATCTCATGGGGGGAACATAAATTTATCCTGGGTGCAGATTGCCAGGATATTGATAAGGAAAGCCGCAGCTACAATCAGGATGGCACCAGACGGGCGCCCTGGTCCCCGGATGAAAGCCGGAAGAATTTGGCAGGATATCTGGAAACGGTTTGGAAATTGATGGATGAGCGCCTCACAGCAACCTTGGGCGGACGGTATGACCGTTTTGAAGTGGCAACAGAAGTCACCCCTTATAAAACTAATTTTACCCCAAATTCCGAATCTTTTTCCACCTTCAGCCCAAGGGGCGGGTTAAACTACGTGTTTGAAAATGGTGTCAGGCTGCACACCACCCTTGGAAAAGCCTTTGTCCCGCCCAGTGCCGGAGAGCTTGCCGGATACAATGAAACTTCAGTGGGCGGCGTGGCCATGATTACCCGGGGAAATGCCGGCCTGGACCCGGAAACCTCTGTAACCTTTGATGCCGGTATCGGGTACAATAAACCTCAATCCGGTTTTAAATGCGATGTCACTTATTTTGTTACCCAGGTGGATGACAAGATTACCCGCTACACCGAAGGCAATGTCACCTCCTATGTCAACAGCCTGGAACAGGAAATGGACGGCCTGGAATATGAGATGTCATTTGATATCGGTGTGTTCAACAACTGGAACCGCTCGCTGACTTTTTACGTGAACGGGACCAAAATATTCAATGCATCCGAAGAAGTGTCTGCCGGTATTGATCAGGATGTCCATAATGTTTCCGAGCACACCGTTAACTATGGTGTTACCTATGAGGATGACCATTTTATGGCCAAACTCCATGCCCGTTCCCAGGGTGAGATGAAGGATACGGACTGGAATGCCGCGGGTTATCCTGAAGTTATCTATCCGGGATTTACTGTCGTGGATTTTGTCATCGGCTACAAATTTCTGGAACACCACAACCTGAAGCTGTCCGTCGATAATGTCCTGGATCACGATTATTACGAGAAAAAAGGATTTCCCAAACCGGGCCGTGCTTTTTATTTAAGCTATGCCTTTGAATTTTAAAAAATGGAGCTCAAATCTTTAATATTAGGGCTATTCTATCAGCGGGGGTCTTTACCGGATTCGGACAATTTTGACCAGAGTATGATTCTGATGGCCCAGAAATCAAATTAGTTGATTTTCAGTACTAAAATATATTATTTTCTTAATTAATTGACTTCCTAAATAATAATTAATAATTAAATCCATTGGTAAAATTTTAAGGACATTAATTCATCACAAGGAGAGGGATTATGGGCGGTTTTTTTGGGTGTGCTTCAAAAACAGCTTGTCGTAAAGAGTTGTTTTACGGAACAGATTATCTGTCACATCTGGGCACCAAAAGAGGAGGCATAGCTACATCGGATAAAGATGGGTTTCACAGGACCATTCATAACCTTGAGAATGCCTATTTCAGGTCAAAATTTGAATCAGACCTGGATAAACTAACCGGGAATACCGGCATCGGTGTCATCAGTGATACAGACTCCCAGCCCATCACCATCCACTCTCATTTGGGAACATTTGCCGTTGTTACCGTGGGAAAAATCGCCAACCTTGAGGAACTTGCCAGAGAAGCATTTTCAAAGAATGTTCATTTTGCCGAAACCAGCCAGGGGGATATAAATCCCACAGAGCTTGTATCCATTTTGATCAGCCAGGAAAGCTCTTTTGAACAAGGCATTCTAAATGCCCAGACAAAGATAAAAGGTTCCTGTTCCATGTTGATTTTAACCGATTCAACCCTTTTCGCCGCCAGGGACCGGTTGGGCAGGACTCCCATTGTTATCGGGAAAGGGAAAGATGCCTATGCTGCCAGTTCCGAATCTGCGGCATTCTCCAATCTCGGGTTTGAGACCGAGTATTTTGTGGGGCCCAATGAAATTGTCAAAGTTACGGCAGAAGGCATAGAGCAGGTTCAGCCCCCGGGCGATAAGATGCAGGTCTGTTCTTTTTTATGGGTTTATTATGGATACCCTGTTTCATCCTATGAAGGCATTAACACGGAAAAGGTAAGGTATAACTGCGGGGCGGCCCTGGCCAAAAGAGAGACCGAAAGAGCAGACCTGGTGGCAGGCATACCGGATTCGGGTATCGGACATGCCATCGGCTTTGCCAATCAGAGCCGGATTCCCTATATGAGACCCTATGTGAAATACACCCCGACCTGGCCCAGGAGCTTCATGCCCCAGAACCAGGACATGCGGGACCTGGTAGCGCGCATGAAACTGATCCCTATCCAGGATGTAATCCAGGGCCAGCGTATTATATTTTGCGATGATTCGGTTGTCCGGGGCACCCAGCTCAAGGACAACACCCAGATCCTTTATGAATACGGGGCCAAAGAAGTCCATATGCGGATTGCCTGTCCCTGTCTGATTCATCCCTGTGAATTTTTAAATTTTTCCACATCACGGTCCACCCTGGACCTTGCTGGAAGGAAAGCCATTTACGAGATCGAAGGTGTGGAGGACACAGACCTTACAGAGTACGCTATAGACGGGTCCCCAAAACATACAGCCATGATCAATAAAATCATCGACCGCCTGCGGTTAACCAGTATGCGATATCAAAAACTCGACGATCTGGTTCAGGCCATTGGATTGCCTAAAGAAAAGCTGTGCACCCATTGCTGGGACGGCAGCAGTTATTTTTGATCTGGTGTGCCTAAATCCGGGTTAAGCCGGCGCATCGACATGCTTTTTTAGGATGTGCCGGATTGTAAAATCAAGGATTTGCGGGGTTCGTTCATAGACATCTTCCATCAGCACCCGTTCGGAAATTTTGTGAAAATCCTTTCCCCACGGGCCGATATTGATACAGGGCATCTGGATTTTTTTAATCGTTTCAAAAGGGATTTCATAGGTTTTGCCCCACAGGGGCATGTTGTCAGCAGTACTTTGAAAATCGCCTTTATCAAATAGCATGGCATAGCTTAAATCCGAAATCCCGGTGTAAAAATGCCTGGACAGGTAAGGCATCTGGAATTTGTCTTGGGAAAATTGATCAATGGCCTGTCCAAGGGTACTGATTTTTTTATCCAGATCCGGAATGTTCCGGTTTGCGACATGGGGATAAAAAGGCGGCGAAAATCCGATAACGATCATGGGAGATTTATCATCACTGTGCTCAAGGCATAATTGAACAAGGTCAAAACTGCTTTCCATCAAGCTTATTTTACCTTCTGACACATGTTTGTGAATCATGGCCAGCCGGTCCTGGAA
>JAAEMC010001011.1 GCA_024225895.1 Desulfobacteraceae bacterium
CCCGGTGAAAAATCTCCAGGGCATATTCGACATGTACAGACTCTTTTGAACCTGTATCCAAAATCACGTATTATCTGTGTGACCAGGGATGGAAGGGATGTGGTTCTTTCTCTCTTGAAGGTTCCCTGGGCAGAACCCGACAATCCCCGAAGATTCAGACTGTTTTGTATGGAGTGGGCCGATCTTGCCCGGCTTGTTTTAAATTTTAAAAACACCTTACCCAAAGACAGGTTTACCATTGTTCGATATGAAGATATGCTAAATCACCCTGAAAATGAACTGGCAAGGCTCTGTTCTTTTATCGGGGTAAAATTCGAACCAGGACAACTTCACCCCCAAGAATCTTCGACAGTCGTTCCAGTGTGGGAAAAGCAATGGAAAGGCAATGCATCTCAAAAACTGGACAAGAGCCGTATAGAGGCATGGAGAAAAGGTACTCAAAAATCAAAAATCATGGTCATGAATTCCATGATGGGCCGTATGTTGAAAAAAATGGGATATAAAGATACCTCGCTTTACGGATGTTCGGCCGGAGAAAGGCTTGTCCTTTTGATCGCCAAGCTTCCTTACCTTGGGCCATTTAGAAAAATTTCCCTTTCAGGTCTCAAGGTATTGCGAAAGCTTGATTTTTTAAAACAAAAAGGATAATAAGTTTAAATCCTGCCCAGTCTTTTGGTGGATTGTTCATTGCCGTACACTAAAAATCGAAAGAAAGGAAATTGTCATGTATCATAAAAGAATTAAA
>JAAEMC010001012.1 GCA_024225895.1 Desulfobacteraceae bacterium
AGGGGACACATGTAAAATTCAGGGGATAAAATTCAGGGGACACAACACTTAATTATTGTGTCCCCTGAATTGAATATTGGCAGCTGGTGGCTGCATGAACGAAGCGCTTACCAATGTGATGGGGTCAGGCTTGACAATTGGGTGTTTTGAGGTAATGCCCGTTAGTCAAGCCTGGCCTCGACACATACCCTAAGGGCTGTACAGATTTTAAGCCGGGCAGACACACAGGTCTGCCCCTACACACAAAAGCAAAAGATGCACCAGGGGAAAAAGCATGAATTTGGGGGTCTCTATTATTTGTGGCAATCGCTATAGATTTCATGTCGTGTTTATTGAAGTTTCTTCATTTACTATTCGTAAGAATTCAGTCATGGCCCTGGTTGTGACGACATCTTTTCGCTGTATCCAATGGATGCCCAAATTTCCGATCTTTTTTGGCAATCTATAAACCTTTAGCTTGTCGTAGTAATTTAATTGGTTAAGCAAAGACACGGGAAATAATGTAACTCCCAGGCCTGAAGATACGCATCCTAAAATGCCTTCATGGGATCCGAATTCCATGATTTTAAAATCGTGAACACCTTTTTTAAAGAACCAGTTTTCAAGGATCCGTCTGTAAGTACAGCCCGTTGGAAACACGATCAATGTGGGATGTTTCATGGATCCCGGCGGGTCAACATTTTTATTGGCCACCACTACCAACTCTTCATTAAATACGGGTATCTGGTCAAGCGCATTGTTTTTTGCAGAAGCTTCCACAAAAGCAGCATCAAGTTGATACTCCGCAATCATGGTTCTGAGTTTTTCATCGGTTCCTGTTTGAATGGTTAAATCTACTTCAGGATATTCCTGATGAAAGCGGGTGAGTATGCAGGGCAAACGTGCTGCGGCAGTCGAGTCCAGCGAACCGATATTAAGGGGGCCTTTTAATGTGTCTGTTTGTTGAACCGCCTTTTTGGCATCTTTGAAAAGTACCAGGGCTTTTTTTGCATAACCCATGAGAATTTTTCCTGACGGGGTCAATGCCATGCCTCTTTTTTTTCTATAAAATAACTGCACATCCAGCTCATCCTCAAGTTGTTTAATCCTTGCCGTAACATTTGACTGGACGCAGTTCAATTTCAAAGATGCCTTTGAAACGCTTCCCTCAACTCCGGTGACGTAAAAAATTCTCAGGCTTCCAAGATCCATTCAACTACCTCATAATATCATTATTTTTGAACAAATTATTCATTTTTATTCATTTGACATGATATTACATTGCTCATACTAATGGGTCAAGACAAACAATTTTAAAGGAGCTGAAAATGACTAAAGTTTATATGATATTAACAATGCTCTTCTGGGCCTCCGCCTTTGTCGGAATCCGCTATGCTGTTGCTGAATATAATCCGTTTGAACTGGCATTGTTCAGATATATGGTTGCATCAATGACTTTATTTATTGTCGCAATTTTTAAAAAAATACGATTACCGAATATTAAGGATCTAAGCCGTTTTTTTGTTACAGGAATAATTGGGATATCTGTTTATAATATTCTTGTAAATTACGGCGAACTCACAACCACAGCATCAGAGGCCTGTTTTATTGTCAACATGGCACCATTGTTCACTACGCTTATGGGAAGCTATTTCCTTAAAGAAAAAATCAGACTCAATTTTGTTATTGGATTGATCATTAGTTTTTTGGGCGTATCATTAATCGCATTCTCTTTTTCAGATGGTATTGCTTTTAAGCAGGGTTCCTTGTTTATTCTTATTGCGGCAATAGCCCAAGCCATTTATTTTATTTTGCAAAAGCCTTTGCTCAAAAAATATACGCCCTTGGAAGTCACCTGTTATTGTTTATGGAGCGGTGCCATTGCAATGGTACCTTTTGGATTCAGTTTTGTTGAAAAAATATGGTCAGTCAGCCCTCAATATACCTTCAGTGTTATTTACCTGGGGATTTTTCCTGCAGCCATGGCTTATTTATGCTGGGCTGCAGTCTTGTCAACTATGGATGCATCAAAAGCTTCGTCTTTTTTATACTGTGTTCCAGTCATCGTTATCCTTATCGGCTGGCTCTGGTTAGATGAACTTCCTTCCACTATTTCAATCATCGGCGGAAGTATTGCCATTTCAGGTGTTATTTGTGCAAACATGAAAAAGGAATCACAGATTCGCATGGGCAACCTTTTTAGGGAATTTTTAACACCCATGAGAAATTTTTCATTATTCACCCAAAGAAGGGATAAACAAATATATAAGAAATAATTTTGAAAAAATTGAATTTTAAAAAGAAGACGGGATACGAAAAAAGTAATTGGAAGGTTTTGCGGCAGGAGTTATAGCGATTCCCAAAATAAAGTTCCTAAAAATATGATAGATTAATGGAATCGCCTTTGAGCAAATCGATTGTAGTATCAAGAGAATCTTAGCCGCACATGATAGAAACAGGTACCGTAGTATCGGAACATATTTTTGCGATTTGCTATAGATTGGTTTTTTTTGTGATGCCAAGACATCCTTTTCAATGATCGGGTGAAAAGGATGTCTGCGAATGGTATATTTTATTGGTTTAAAAATTGTTTCAGTACAATTTCAACAATTTGTGGTTGCTCTTCATATACAGCGTGTTCCGCAAAAGGTACGTTCATAAATGAGGACTCATTAATTTTTTGTTTTAACATTGCTAAACTATCCAAAGAAACCAAAAAATCATTGTCACCTCTTATCATTAATGTTTTTGCTGTGATATCTTTAACACTTTCATTTGGATGGCCTGTTTTTGATCTGTCGAGCCACATTGCAACTAACGATTGAATAAATAAATCATAGTCAGGTTCTGGATTTAGTTGTTGATACTTTTCAAAATTTTTTGGAAAAATTTGTTTTGCACTTTCCGGTGTTATGGTTCTAATAACATCATCAGCATCAGCAACATCTTTTTCGCTCCAGGATGCACCCATTGTTATCAGCTTTTTTACTTTTACCTTATTGTTTGCAGCAATTCGATAAGCTGCAATCCCTCCGTCGCTGAATCCAATGATATTGACTATGTTGATTTCCAACTCTTTGAGTACAGCTTCAGCATCCAATTGAATTTGTTCATATGTTAATTTTTCATTTCCTAAAGTTGATTTCCCGTGTCCCCGGCTGTCTATTCCGATTATGCGAAATTTCTTGGCAAGATAGGAAGCCATAGGATTCAAATCTTCTATATCCTGGGGGCCTCCATGCAGCATCAATAAAACAGGTTTGTTTTTATCTCCCATTTCTTCGTAATAGATATTGGCTGTGTTTATTTCAAGATATTTCCCGCAAGTGTGGTTGAATGTCTGCATGCTTAGTGTTTCTCCTTGATTACTTTTTTGTTTTGGTTAATTTACACAGGCCTGCTTTTTCATTGTTGCATTAAATTAGACGGCCTTTATTGTACCTGAAAACATATGGGTTTTATATTTGTTTTTAGGCGATATCAGTGATGGTTTTATGAGACAGTCAGGTTGAAATGGATTCGATACTGGGATGGCGTAACGCCCAAATGGCGAACAAAAACACGGCGCAACCGTTCTTCCCGTTTAAAACCGCTGGCATCGGCCACAGTTTCGATCGAGGCGTCGCTTTCCTCAAGCAACTCTCTTGCCTGGTTCAGGCGCATAAGCTCAATGTATTTTCCAGGGGATATGCCGGTTGTTTTTGTAAAAACCCTGGAAAAGTTTCTTGGGCTCATGGCTGCATTATCTGCCAGCATTTCTACGGTCAGCGGTTTTTCAAGATTCTTAATTAACCAGTCATGGAGTTTTGAAAATTGTTTTCCTGCCTTTGTCCGTAATTTCATGGGTGTACTGAACTGGGACTGACCGCCGGGTCTGTGCAGATATAAGACCAGCATCCTGGCCACTTCCATTGCAATTGAAAATCCATGGTGTGCCTCTACAATGGATAGAGAAAGATCAATACCCGCTGTAACACCGGCACTGGTTGAAATCTTTCCATCGTGAATATAGATGGCATCGGCCTGGACATCAATATCCGGGAATTCATGGGCTAAGTCTTTTGCCGCATCCCAATGGGTGGTGACTCTTTTGCCGTCTAAAAGCCCGCAGGCAGCAAGGATAAATGCACCGCCGCACACCGAGATAACTTGATTTGCCTGATTTGCTTTATCCTGGATATCTTGAAGCAATTCAATGTTTTGGGTAATTTTATCAATGTTAAGGCCGCCTGGTACGAGAAAAATATCCGGAAAGTTGCCTTTACTCACAGCAGTATCTGCGTGCAAAACCAGACCTGAGTTGAGCTGCACAGGTCCTGGCTTGTCGGATGAAAAGACGGCACTATAGCCTGAATCACCTTTATTATTGCGATTTAAAAGATTAGTAGCTGTGGTGAATACATCCAAAGGCCCCATGATATCAAGACCTGTAGCGTCGGGAAAAAGAAAGAATTCAATTAAGCGCTTTTTAGTCATCATGGGTGCCTTTGGTTTTGAATGCCTTTGTAAAAGGTTACTAAACTAGTGCTGTATAGGGTGGTGCCGGGTCATATTGGATAAATTTTCTAACTTCTCTTGCATGTTCAGGAGAATGCATCTGGCCCACCAGCCAGAGTCCCATATCAATTCCGGCTGAGACCCCCTGGGAAGTTACTATGTTTCCATCCCTGACATACCTCATATCCGGCAGAACCTCGATGGAAGGATCCTGTTTCAGGTCCTCAATCTGCATGTAGTGAGTGGTGGCTTTGCGGCCTGAAAGCAGCCCTGTTCGTTGCAGGACCAATGCGCCGGAGCAGACCGAGGTAACAAATTTTGCTTGTTCTGCCTGTTGCTGAATCCATTGGATGGCAGGATCACCTATGGCATTGATGGAATCCAAGTTCTCAGCACCCGGGACCACTAAAATATCTAAAGGCGGGGCTGTCTCAATGGTCGCACCAGGGACTATCTCAAGGCCGCCGATACATCTGATGGATGAGGCTGTCTCGGCAATGGTAACAGCCTGTCCTTTATTTAATAAATAATTGGATACATTAAAAACATCCATGGGTCCGATAAAATCCAAACTGGCGACATTGTCGTAAATAAATAAACCATAAACATAATTCATTAAAATCTCTCCTTTTGAGTTGTAATTTAAAGGAGGTGCGCACCTTTGGATAAACCTTATAATATGGTAGGGCGTTCCACAATGACATTAAACAAGCAAATTATGCCAAAAACAATTGGAGATTGGGGTTTTTTGCCCATCCCCCCGAAAAGTGCGGTAGGATTTAATCTGATTCCCACCCTACCTGAAGAAAAGAGGATTGGGTTCCAAACATTTGGTACGTCAAGTAATGTAAAGAATTTAATTTCGGATTTGCTCGTTTGATTCAGGATTTTTCCATTAAGTTGAATTTTAAATCGTAAATTGAAAAAATCGCCGAGACTATATCATGTATCATGGCATTATTTAAAAAAACCGGACTGGTGAAAGAAACGCTCGGTAGTTTGTCGAATTTGACTACTGACAGATAATACCATTATTGAGGGGTTTCAATTTACTGATTTCTCAGTGAGATACTTGCTTGCTTTTACCTGTTGATTTATGTAACGTGAATTAGAATCAAATGGAAAAGCTATTCATAGTGATATCGATCTTATCGATTATTGAGAATATATCGCAAATAACATTATTGGAGTAAATATGAAATCTAATTATACGATATTTTTATTTTGTATACTTTGTTTAGTATTGTCACTTATTAAACCATATACTGGTTTCACTTCAGAGGTGTCAAATTGTATATATTCTGTTGTCTCTCAAAACAATTTAATTTCAAATTACAGAGTTGAGAATCAAGCGAATAAAGAATCAACGAAGAGGACTGTTTTTGTTTTATTTAATCATGGTAAAAAATCAATTGAATTTGGATTCAATTGGTTTCTGAGGCATGACTACGGATGGGGGAAAGCTGTAAATGATTATTTGAAAAAATTCAATGAAATCATAGCAATG
>JAAEMC010001013.1 GCA_024225895.1 Desulfobacteraceae bacterium
CGTAACCTAATTAACAAATTTTTCGTACAAAAAGTTGAATTGATCTAAAGGAGGTCAAATGAAGACGCAATCATGCGTTATTTTATTATTATTGCTGGCTCTGGCTGGGTGTGTAGCATCCACAAGTTCGGAACCTTATAACCAAAAAACAATTGCCACGATAAATGGAACGGTGACAGGGATTGATACCGTAGTAAATGCTAACACAAATGAACCCGGGAACCATATAATAGTGAATAGTGGCAAGGGTCTGTATACAGTCCACGTCTGTCCCGACTGGTATGCTCAGAAAAATACTATCAAATTTTCGATAGGTGATATTATTCAGGTCACTGGTTCGACATTTACCAGAAACAATGAGAAAAATATCTATGCAGCTAAAATTATCGATAAATCAGGACGGGTTATAGAGTTGAGAAACTTGGACACGGGCAAAACCCTATGGGGCGGAAGACAAAGGGATGATAGCTCGTCCCCGGGCTTTAAGGAAGAAGAAATGAAAAACAAAAACAAAAAAGGCGATGGAACGATAGGCAGCGGCAAGGGGAATAACGGTCCCAAAAAAGATTTTAAAAAATAGTCGCTTTTAGAAATCAAAAGATTATCATCTGTTTCTGTATGGGGATCGGTAAAGACAACTCATTGAAATAATGAAATACATTTCTGAAAATCAGGTTGATATAGGGCCTATTTCAGCTTTTTTTCCAAAAAAAATGCAGTTTATGGACCAGTCATTTCATTAATATCCAATGGAAGAAGCTTTGTTTTCGATAGTGAGAGCAAATCTCTTACCAAATTTCCTTGGATAAACCACATCCCAAACCAATCCAAAATTTCAAATCAAAGAATATCATAAACCAGCTTTTAGTATTTTAGGGGGGCTCCCAACTTTTAATTTGTCAATGATGCGAATTGTGATTTTGAATGGGAATTTCGATATGCAGGAGATCTGGTTGCCGTAATGCCGTCTCCATCACAACAAAGTAGACTTTGCCGCCTATTTGTTTTATAACCTTCCTAAAGCCTTTATTGGAAAACATTTGCAATGAATATTTTTTCTATTTGTGGCCAGGTTATTGTGTTACAATGCCCAAGGGCGAAAAAGGTATCTATAGCGAACGGGGCAACTTGAATTTGGAGATTACTAACAACTATAAAATCCTGACAATTGACGACGAATCATATATCCGGCAGAGCATTAGAACCTATCTTGAAGATTATGGATTTACTGTTTTCGAAGCTGCCAACGGAAAGCAGGGTTTGGTTGTTTTTGAAGAAAGCCGGCCAGACCTGGTACTGCTGGATTTAAGAATGCCTGAAATGGATGGCCTTGAGGTTTTGGAGGCCTTAAAAGAAAAGGCCCCGGACATCCCTTTGGTTGTTGCATCCGGTACAGGCAATATCACTGCTGTAGTTGAGGCCCTTCATCTGGGGGCGTGGGATTATATTCTCAAACCCATTGAAGATATGACCGTGCTCTATCATTCGGTAAGAAAATGCATCAAGGAAAGCGAGCTAAAAACAGAGAATAAAAGATACCAGGAACAGCTTGAAGATTTGGTCAAAGAGAGAACCGAAGAACTCCAGCGAAGCGAACAACGGTATAAAGCCATTTTTGAGTACACCGGCACTGCTGCTATTATCGTGGATTTTGATGATACAATATCCATGGCCAATTCCAAGTTTGCCGAGTTGGCCGGAATGGAGAGGGCCGAGATCGAAGGACAAAAGAAATGGTTTGATTTTATATCGCCCGGCGATATTGAAGTGTTTCAAAATTACATCAAACACAGATTAAACAACGATTCTGAAAATGATGCCCCCCTCCAGTATGAGATCCGGTTTTTAACCAATCAACAGGATGAAAAATTTGTTTATATCAGCCTTGGGCTGATTCCGGGAACTGACCGGGCTGTTGTCTCACTCTTGGATGTTTCGGAAAAGAAAAAAGCGGAGAAACGGTGGCAAAGCCTTGAAAAACAATTGAGAAATTCTCAGAAAATGGAAGCCATCGGCACCTTGGCAGGCGGCATCGCCCATGATTTAAACAATATTTTGAGTCCGGTGTTGGGGTATGCAGATATGATTATGAAATCAAC
>JAAEMC010001014.1 GCA_024225895.1 Desulfobacteraceae bacterium
ATTTGTACCAAATGTTTTACCTAAACCCCGTAAACTAAAAAGATTAAAAACCATACCAAGACTATATGCGTTTACCCTGTATGTTTTCGCTATCTTTCTTGACTTTTTCGCAAAACAAGATTAGATTAATTAAAGATAAAAATTGAAACTGTCCTCTCTTAAATTTTTGTTTCTCTGACCGTTCAGATCGATTTAAACCATAAAAACCAAATCGGAGGGTCGTATAATGAAACATCAACATTCAATGGTTGAACTTGGATTCACTAAAGAGAAAGTGCCTGCCGGGACCCATATCTGTCAAATCTTTTCCGATGATGACGAACGCAATGAGGCATTACTCCAATTTATTTTAAGCGGCCTCAAAAATGATGAAAGGGCTGCCTGCTTTTCAGAAAAAACAGATCTAAAATCCCTGAAAGAATTTTTCTTGCATCACGAATTATTCTATGATGAGCTGGAACAAAGCAAGACCTTTTCCCTGGCCGGAACCCGGGATGTTTATTTTCAAAACAATGTCTTTGATCCGGATCGCATGCTGGGAACACTTCAAGACTATCATGTGGAATCCGTTAACATGGGTTTCAAAAATGCGAGAGTAATCGGCGAAATGACCCCCGAAATTCAGGAAATTGAGGGCGGAGACCGCCTGCTTGAGTATGAATGCAGGGTCAGCATGCTGCTTGAGGAGCATCCGGTGACTGCTGTTTGCCAGTACGATGCCCATGGTTTTGACGGCGCTACCATTATGGATATTCTCAAAGTTCATCCTTTGATGGTAGTCAAGGGAGGGGTTGTCCGGAATCCGTTTTTTATACCGCCTGATGAATTTTTAGCACAATAAGGTTCATTCTGTATGGAAGAAACCAATAATCTGTGTGTAAAAACCCTCAGCCAGATAGCGCTTATCCAAAGCGCTGCTGCGGGCCTGCCTGACCTTGAAACCATTTTAGAGTTTGTATGCCGCGGCCTTGAATCCCTCCCTGGCGTCAGTAAAACAAGTTATCGACTCCCGGAAAACACAACGATCAATGAAGATGGATTTATTAATAATAACCTGCAATCCTTTAATTTAAAGCTCAACGACTCTGAATTTGCAGCCATTAGCCTCACCATATCCGACACTGCCCTGTATTCACCATATATCCCTTATATTAAAAATATGTGTCACATGCTGTCCGTTATCCTGGAAGAACGGCATCAAAGGGCATTAAAAGAGGCCGTTAATGCCACACTGGAAGAACTCGTCCGCCAAAGAACCAGGGAAGTTGAAACCCAGACCAGGGAGCGGACAAAGGCTGAAGCAGCTCTGCTCAAAAGTGAGGAACAGCTCAGTCTGGCCCTGGATGCTGCCCGGGACGGCTTTTGGGATTGGAATGTAGAAACCGGAGAAGTAATCTGGAGTACCAGATGTTACACCATGCTGGGATATCAACCCAATGAATTTCAAACAAATATCAACCAGTGGACCGAGATGATGCACCCGGATGATATAAACCAGGCCAAGGAAAAAATTCAAGAGGCTTTAGATAAGAAAAATATTCATTTTCAAATAGAATACAGGTTCATCAAAAAGAATGGGGATTGGCTCTGGATAATTGACCGGGGCAAGCCTGTGGGATGGGATGCAAACGGTAGGGTCAGAAGAATGGTTGGCACCCATGTGAATATTGACGAAAGAAAACGGGCCGAGCTTGCACTAAAAGAGAATGAAGAACGGTTAAATGCCATTTTGCAAACCATGCCAAATGCCCTTGTAGTATATGACACCAAAGGTTTACCCCAATATTTAAACCCGTCATTCACACATGTTTTCGGATGGGAATTCGATGAACTCAAAGGCAAGAGAATTCCGTTTGTGCCCGAAGATCAGATGAAATTAACGCAGGCTAAAATTAAAGAAGCCTTTATATTTAAAAAACCGGTCAAATTTCAGACCCAGCGTCTGACCAAGGCAGGGAAAAGGCTTAATGTGGCAATCAATGCAAAGGTTTTTACCCCGGAACCAAACACTGGAACCAACGACGAATTATCCGGGCTGGTGGTTAACCTGACCGATATTACCGAACGCAAAAGTATGGAAGAACAACTCAGCCAGGCACAGAAGTTCGAAGCCATCGGCACTCTGGCCGGAGGTATTGCCCATGATTTCAATAATATTCTGGGCATTATTCTCGGGAATACCGAACTGGCCATAGAGGATACCTCCCAGGGGAACCAGATACGGTACAACCTGGAAGAAATAAAAGCGGCAAGCCTTCGGGCCAGGGATGTTGTTCAACAGCTTTTAAGCTTTGCCCGCAAGTCAGACTTAAAGATTTCCACCATCATATTTGAAGACATTATCCAGGAAACCCTCAATCTTTTGCGGGCTTCCATCCCAAAAACTATAGATATCCAGATCCATCTGAAAAATGAGGCCACTTATGTCAGGGCAGATCCAACCCAAATACACCAGGTGCTGATCAACTTATGTTCCAATGCATCCCATGCCATGGAAGAACAGGGTGGTGTTTTAGATGTTACGCTTGAACAAGTCCTGCTTGATAATGATGCTGCTTCACAATACCACGGAATCAGGCAAGGCGAGTATGCACAAATGACGATTTCGGACAATGGCGAGGGAATTGAGCCCGAAATCATGGACAAAATATTTAACCCATACTTTACTACTAAAGACCAGGGAAAAGGTACTGGTATTGGACTGGCTGTGGTCCATGGTATTGTAAAACAAAACAAGGGGGCGATATCGGTAAAGAGCGAATGCAAAAAAGGTACTGCTGTCAAGGTGCTATTGCCGGTGAGCAAAGGGGCCCATGTCGAAATATTAAAAACAAAGGCTGCGCTCCCTCTTGGCAGTGAAAAAATTATGTTTATTGATGATGAGGTCTCCCTGACAACCATAGGGAAGAATATTTTAGAAAAGCTAGGATATCAGGTAGAAATAAGCACAGATCCTATTCAGGCATTGCAACTTATAATAGAGGACCCAACGCACTTTGATCTTGTGATCACCGATATGACCATGCCGGGAATGACCGGGGATCAACTATCCCAAAAACTCCTTAAAATTAGAGAAGATATGCCCATCATCCTATGCACAGGCTTCAGTGAAAAAATAGACAAAGAAGCGGCCA
>JAAEMC010001015.1 GCA_024225895.1 Desulfobacteraceae bacterium
TATAGCTTTTGTTGAAAAGGTATCATCACAAAGTCACATCATTGCCTTTGAAAATAATGAAAACCTTTCTCAGGTACTTGAGCAAGCTGCAGTTGATTCGGAAAAATATGGCAAAAATGCCTGTTGGGACTATTCCGGGCATATTCAAAGGAAACAAAAGACATTGTTTGATATCAATGCACCCAATAATAATATTTCCATTGAAACCAGCCTTATTGGCAGACATAATATCATGAATACACTGGCTTGTGCTGCGGCTGCCCATAAAATAGGCATACCTGATACCTTATTTATCCAGGCATTAAAAACCTTTTCCGGCATCAAACGCCGGCAGGAAATAAGAGGCGTTAAAAATGGAATCACCATTATGGATGACTTTGCCCATCATCCGTCTGCTGTTAAAGAAACCATCAATGCTGTAAAACCTTTTTACCAGAAGGGGAGGGTGATTGCAGTTTTTGAACCCCGGACCAACACCAGCATGCGCAATATATTTCAGGACACATACCCTGATGCATTTATTGAAGCTGATATGGCATGCATATGTGAACCAGCATTATTGGGTAAAATTGAAGAACAAGAAAGGGTCTGTGCCCAAACACTTGTGCAAGATATGAATAAAAAAGGAATTGAAGCATATTATTTTAAAACAACGGATGCTATTATTGATTATTTATTACCCAGGCTCAAGGAAAATGACCTTGTACTGATCATGTCCAATGGCGGATTTGAA
>JAAEMC010001016.1 GCA_024225895.1 Desulfobacteraceae bacterium
AATCACAACAATATTCCGGTCCTGGTGCTCTCCATGCATGATGAATATCTTTATGCCCAAAGAGCGCTACATGCAGGTGCCCGAGGATATATAATGAAACAAGAGGCCATGGAATCTGTGGTTACTGCGGTCAGGCATGTTTTAAGCGGTAAAATTTATTTGAATGAAAATGTAAAAGAACATATTTTATCCAATATCGCAGGAACCCCTAAATCCCGCGATAAAACCCCCATCGACAGGTTAACAGACCGGGAACTCCAGGTATTCAAGCTCGTTGGGCGCGGTTTTAGTACCAAAGAGATTGCCGAAAGACTTTTTTTAAGTATCAAAACCATTGGTACGTACCGGGAACGTATCAAGGAAAAACTGCATATTAAAAACGCTAATGAACTATTGCGGTTTGCTGTTCATTTTGAAAAAACCGGTCAGATTCTGCCAAAAGAAACAACCTAACTTATCACTTCACACCCTACGTGTGTCTATCATTTGCCCTCTATGTAGGTTTGTGCACCCACAAGCCATGGTCCCTTCCAACCACATTCATTTTGGGTTTTCCACCGATTGTTAATTCTTTACACCTTTACTACACCGATTTTATAAGAAAATTTTTTATCGAGTTGGAAGGAGGTGGGACTGCACCCAAAAGATCCGGGTTAGACATTAACCTTTATTATAATAAACTTCATTTCAAAGGAAAAAGGAAAAGATATGATAGTTCAACCGAATATGACAGACTATGACAAAGAGTATAAAGATTTTAAATGGGAAGTCCCCGAGCATTTTAATTTCGCTGGCGAGGTCATTGACAAATGGGCTGAAGATAAAGAAAAACTGGCCATGTTATGGGTGGATGACAACGGTCTTGAGATAAAACAAACCTTTCACGATCTCAGCGTTGCATCCAAAAAAATGGCCAATGTTTTAAAAGAGCAGGGCATTGAACAGGGCGATGTGGTGATTGTTGTATTGCCCAGAAATATTGAATGGTGGGTCATTTTTACTGCCTGTATCCGCATGGGCGCCTTGGTTGCCCCGGGAACTACACAGCTGACTGCAAAAGATTTGGAATTCCGCGCCAACAAATCAAATGCATCCTGTATCATTACCAACTCCGAGATCGGAACAGAATTTGACAAAGTTGAGGATAAATGCGCGAACATTAAATCCAAAATCGTTATCGAAGAAAAGAAAGAAGGCTGGCTCTTTTTTAATGATGCCATGAATGCCGCATCCGACCAGTTTGAAACCGCAAAAACCAAAGCGGACGATAATTGTCTTGTCTATTTTACATCCGGTACCACCGGATTCCCAAAAATGGCTTTGCATGCCCATTCCTATGCAATCGGCCATAAGGTGACCGGGAAATACTGGCTGGACCTGAAACCCGAAGACATGCACTGGAATGTCAGCGATACAGGCTGGGCCAAAGCTGCATGGTCAAGCTATTTCGGTCCATGGAACCAGGGTGCTGCTCAATTTATTCACCACACAGACCGTTTTGACCCTAAAACAACATTGGATCTTCTGGCCAAACACCCCATTACCACCATGTGTGGTGCCCCAACCATATACAGAATGCTGGTTCTTGAAGATCTCTCCCAATACAATTTCCCTGCATTAAGACATTGTGTCGGCGCTGGAGAACCTTTAAATCCTGAAATTATTGATGTCTGGAAAAAAGCCACAGACTGCACGATTCGTGATGGCTACGGCCAGACAGAAACAGTACTTCTTTGCGGAAGCTTTCCTTGCATCGAACCCCGTTTCGGCTCCATGGGCAAACCAACACCAGGTATTCAGCTACACGTGATTGATGAAGAAGGAAAAATATTACCGCCCAACCAGGAAGGCGATATTGCAGTGAAAATTGAACCGGAAAGACCGGTCGGCTTGTTTAAAGAATACTGGAAAGAACCGGATAGAACAGCATCTGCCTTCATCGACGGCTGGTATTTAACCGGTGACAAGGCATATGTAGATGAGGACGGCTACTTCTGGTTTGTTGGAAGGTCTGATGATGTTATCCTGACTTCAGGATACCGTATCGGCCCCTTTGAGGTGGAAAGCGCTTTGATTGAGCATGCCGCTGTCGCAGAATCTGCCGTTGTTTCAAGCCCGGATGAAACCCGCGGAGAGGTTGTAAAAGCCTTTGTTATTTTATCTGCACAATATGAAGCCAGTGATGACCTGGTCAAAGAACTCCAGAACCATGTGAAAACCACTACCGCACCCTACAAATACCCTCGGAAAATTGAATTTGTCAAAGAATTACCCAAGACCATCAGTGGCAAAATACGCAGAATTGAGCTCAGAGACGCAGAGTGGGGCAGATAAAATAATCGCCTTTGAATTATAGTTTTTATCCGCCTTGTTTCAGGCACCTGGATTTTTAACTCAAACCGGGAGCCTGAAACTAATAACTATATTAAACAACCTTTAAGGAGTTCCATGCAATGAAAGAAAAACTATACAAAAAAGAAATCACCATAACCATTATCTTCTCCGTACTCCTTCTCTTAATGGGACACTCTGCCTCTATATTTGTTCTCTTCCCCAGCCTTCAAACCGGAACCTTATGGGGATTTCCCGTACAATATATCGTTCCCATCCTCTTAGGCTGGTTCGGCATTGCAGCGGTCTGCCTTGTCATGACTATTGTGTGCAATAAATTTGATGATGAAATGGAAGAATTTGTCAGCCAGCTGCCCCCGGTAGTTGAAACTGAAACCGATACAAAAAAAATATATGAATAAGGAGGAGGATTATGCCTGCGGAATATGCACTAAGTAATGTTTGGATTGGAATTGGGATTGTCATTATCCTTTTTGCTATTTTTTATACAGTGGGTTGGTTTGCCAGCCAAAAGACCACATCAGATGAAGATTTTTACGCAGCCGGATTTTCCATCGGGCCTGTTACCAATGGTCTTGGTATGGCAGCCACCTGGGCAAGTCTTGCCACATTTTTAGGAGTTATTGCCTTGATTCTTAAATTGCAGGTTCCCTTTGTCTACCTGTGGATTCAATGGGCAATTTCCATACCCCTTTTAACTCTTCTTTATGGGACCAGCCTGCGGCGTATGAAAGCCTTCACCCCTGCCACATTTATCAGACAAAGATATGGGAAGGGCGCTACAATAGTCATTGTATGCTGGATGATTCTTATCATGGTCATGTATGCCTTAGGGCAGATGATAGGCCTTGGCCGGGCGTTCGAACTGCTTTTTGGCGTGCCCTATAATTATGCCATTGTAGTTGCGGGTCTGGCTACAGTTGGTTTTATTACCATCGGCGGTATGTATGGCGCATCTTACAATGCTGCTTTCCAGATGGTGGTTATGACCATTGCCATGATTGTTCCCATGGGCGCCATTATGAAAGCTATGGGATCTTCAGGCTGGTGGTTTCCGCCCCTGGCCTACGGTGACATGGTGCCGGATATGATCAAAGCCATCCCTACATTTTTTGATCTAAAATATGATTTCAGATGGTATTTTGCACTGATTCCAGCCTTCACTTTAGGGCCTGTGGCATTACCACATCTGGCCATGAAGGTCTTTACATCGTCTTCGGTTAAAAGCGCCCGGTGGGCAGTGGTTTGGTTTGCCCTCTTTTTAGGCCTGCTCTTTTCCGGTACCTATGTTGTTGGATTTGCCGGCAACTTTTTTACGGCTACTACCGGTAAAATCATAGAAAAACCAGACCAGACCATCCTAATTTTAAATGTCTTTTATAATCCGACCCTGGTTGCAGCCTTTGTAATGGGCGGTGCCCTTGCTGCAGGGCTTTCCACCATCGGTGGCAATTTAATGGCAATTGCAGGTCTTGTAGGAAGTGACCTCTTAGGAATTATCGCACCGGATATGGAATCGAATAAAAAGGTTAAATGGGGTTATGTTGCCCTTGCTATTGGCGGTGTTCTGGCCATTCTCATGGCATTTAAACCGCCCAAGTTTTTGGTAACTTCAATTCTCTGGGCCTTTGGACTTCTGGCCACCACTGCGACGCCTGCCATTCTTTTAGGCGTATGGTGGAAAGAAGCCAACAAACTGGCTTTGATGATATCCTCCATCTTTTGCGGCTTTCTTTACATCTTCATATCCCCCCATGTTATTCCTTCGATTTGCATTGGAACAGGATTAGTTGCAAAACTTGGTATGTCAGGCGGAATGGTCACCATCCCCTTGAGCTTTGCCATGTTTATCATCTTGTCCATTGTCTTTAACCGGGTCCACCTCTTCCAGGCTTTTGCACCGACTCTGACAGACAAGAAAGTAATCGACACTATCCATGGATGGGGTACCGATTATGAAGAAACCCGTTACAACGGCGTGACATGGCCGTTGATCCTTGCTGCCGGATGTATGTGTGTATTTTCCTGGGGATTAATACCCTGGTAGGCATATTAAATAATTCATATAGGGGCGGACCTGTGTGTCCGCCCTTTTCAGAGTCTGTACTATTGTTGAGACGGGCAGACACACAGGTCTGCCCCTACATTTTTCGGGAATATCATGAACGACTACCTTAAAGCTATGTCTGGTATTTTATTGTTTAATATCAGAGTGTTACACAAAATAAAACAAAAGCGTATCCAACTTTACTGCATAATAAATGTTACCATACTTGGCCTTATCTACGGCATTTTTGCTTTTTCTTTCAGTCAGACGCTGCTCATTGAAAAAGGAGTTGATCCTTCTTCATTTAATGCGTTTAAAATCATATTTGCAGGTATTCCTGTCGCCTTTTTGATGCATGGAGGTGCCTCGCTGTTTATCTGGGTCTTTTTAAAAGCCATTGGAGGAAAAAATGATTTTTTAGGCGCCTATTTTCATATGGGTATTGCCGCCATTGCCCTTTGGCCGGCAGCTCCTTTTGCAGCAGCTTTCCAGATCGGTATTTTTCAGCCTACTATTTTATGGCTTGCTATTATTACGGTATGTTACGGCATTGGTGTGAACTTTGCCGTCATAAAAAATGCTTATCAATTGACCCGCCTGAAAATGGTCATAGCCTCCACTGTATCAACAGCCTATATTGGTTGCTTCCTATATCTGTGGCTTTAAAGATATAGCTGATGATAACTACCTCTAATTACAAAGTTTTACTTGACACAAAGAGACTTTCCGTCTATTTTGTTCCGATGTACCAGGTGCTGCATCGCAGATAATAGGGAATCCTGTTAAAATCAGGAACGGACCCGCCGCTGTAGCCGGGGATGAACGCCACAATCGCCACTGTTGAGTTCCTAAATGAAAATGGGAAGGTGTGGTCAGTAAACAGATCCGGAAGTCAGAAAACCTGCCTGGGCATAGTATTGATTGTATTGCTCGCGAGGATTTGGGCTGATCAGCATAATGAGGAAAAATACGGTTCCCCTGCTGGAAATATTTCTGGCAGGGGTTTTTTATTATGCCCTATCCCGTGTTATTTTAATTATTAAATAACAAGGAGATTTATTAAGAATGGCAAGAACAAAAAAGAGACAAGAAGTGGCAATAATCCATCCTATGTTTCACATGAAACATGACCATTGGGTAGGGTTTGTTCGCATAGGGGCAGACATCTTTTCCAATCACATTAAGGATGCTGGCAAAGCTTCAGGCATACGTACCAAAAAGTTTGACATTAACGCCATAGGATTTGGCACGGGTCTGAAAGGCATGGCACAAGTTTGAGTTTACCGGTTGCCATAGACAAAAGGAGGACGGGATATCTGGTGGTCTTGTTCTCCTTTTTCCTGACAGGGATGATCCTTCTATCTCTTTCCTTGGGATATATAAAAATTCCTGTTGCGGATATTGTAAAAATTCTCTTTGCAAAAGCCTTTGGCAGACTTGATATATTACAGAGCACCAGCGAAACCTTTACTGCTGTCATCTTTGAAGTACGCCTTCCAAGGATTCTTACCTGCACCGTTGTTGGTGCCGCCCTGGCCGTTTCAGGCACATTGTTCCAGGGGATTTTACTCAATCCTTTAGCAGACCCTTACACGCTTGGCGTTTCTGCCGGGGCAGCCTTTGGTGCAAGTATTGCAATTTTATTAAATTTAGGGGCAGCCTTTGTTTCCATTCCGCTCTTTGCTTTTGCAGGAGCGTGTACCACACTGTTTTTTGTCATTTTTCTTTCCTATTCCTCCAAGAACGCATTTTCAGGTCTATCATCCAACAACTTAATTTTGTCCGGCATTATTGTTGCCGCTATTTTATCAGCCGGGATCAGTTTCTTAAAATTCGTTGCCAATGAACAGGTCTCTGTTATCATTTTCTGGCTCATGGGAAGTTTTGCATCCAAAACATGGGCAAATTTTTCTCTGGTCTTATGCTTTTTGGTGGTTGGATACTTCATCAGTCTCTTTTATGCCAGAGATCTGAATCTAATCTGCCTGGGCGACCGCTCTGCCGCAAGCCTTGGCGTTGATCTTAAAAAAACAACATTGATTCTCCTTGTAACAGGCTCCATGCTTGCTGCCATTTGCGTGTCTGTTTCCGGAATTATCGGTTTTATCGGACTTCTTGTTCCGCATATGATTCGGTTTGTAACTGGCCCCGACCACCGCAGGCTTATCCCGGTGGCCTTGCTGGCCGGTGGCATCTTATTATTGCTTGCTGATACCGTCACCCGGGCAGTACTTCCCCATGAAATCCCCATCGGTGTTCTGACCGCCTTGATTGGCGGCCCTGTCTTTTGTTGGATTTTTAAAAAGAGCCGAATGTAAATGGAGGAGCAATGAAAATTTCAATCAACAATCTTTCTTTCTCCTATGATGCAGATTCCATTCTTCGGCAATTAAATTGTTCTTTTGAATCTGGAAATTTTTATGCCATCCTGGGCCCCAACGGTTCAGGGAAAACAACATTGCTGGACCTCATTGCCGGCTTTCTTAAGCCATGCCAGGGAGATATCTTTTTCGACAAGCAAAAAATAGACTTACTGACAAAAAAGCAAACAGCAAAAAAGATTGGCCTGGTTTCTCAAAACTATTATATAAACTTTCCCTTTACGGTCCAGGAAGTTGTGATGATGGGGCGTCATCCTCATATACCGAGATTCTCACACCCGTCTGCCGACGACATAAACTTAAGCGAGAGTGTCATGGAGAAAACCGGCATTCTTCATCTGGCCCACCGAAGAGTGACTGAGTTGTCTGGTGGTGAAAAGCAGCGTTGTATTTTTGCCAGGGCATTGTGCCAGGACACCCCGGTGCTTTTGCTTGATGAGGCCTTCTCAAATATGGATATCAGTCATACCTTGCAGATGCTTAGGCTGGTGAGACAAAAAGTAATTGAAAAAAATCTTCTGGTGCTCTCTGTTTTTCACGATCTGAACCTGGCTTCAGCCTGGTGTGATGCACTGGTTTTTTTAAAAAAAGGACAGATTAAAGCTTTCGGGAAGACCAGTGAGGTCATGACAGATACAAATATTAAAACGGTTTTTGCTGTTGAGGCAAAAGTGGAATTTAATGAGCATGTACAAGCAAAACAGGCATATTTTAATGTTTCCTAACTATTTACAGAAGGCATCCCTTAAAAAACTTTTGACTGCATTTGTCTTTTGTTTTGTTTTTTTATGGGGGACAGGGCCTTGTCTGGGCGCCAGGATTCAAGACAAAAAGAGCCGGATCATCGATTTTGAAAAACCGTTTTCAAGGATTATTTCCCTATATGGAGCCCATACTGAAAACCTGTTCCATATGGAGCTTGACCAGGAAATCATCGGTGTAAGTGTAAATGATGCCTTCCCTGAAAAAGCCAATACCAAAGAACGCTTTTCTTACCATGATGACGCAGAAAAATTTTTAGGAAAAAAGCCTGACCTGGTATTAATCAGACCCATGATAGACAACGGGTATCCCAAATTCATAAACAGTCTTGAAAAATTCGGCATAACAGTGGTCTCCCTTCAACCGTCAAATATTCAAGAGATGTATGAATACTGGAAAAATTTAGGCCTGTTAACAGGGAAAACCAAGGCCGCAAATGAAATGATTGCCTCTTTTAAAGATAGTATTAAAGAAATTAGAGCATTGACAGCTCCCATCCAACCCAAGAAACAGGTTTATTTTCAAGCGATCCACAAACGGATGAAGACATTTACGCCGACATCCATGCCCATTTTTGCCCTTGAGACTGCCGGGGGGATCAATATTGCTTCCGATGCCAAAGCATCCAGGAATACCAATATCGCTATTTACGGAAAAGAACAGATTCTTGCCAAGGCAAACCAGATAGATGTATTTCTTGCACAAAAAGGAGTAATGAATGCTGTCCATCTCGGCCAGATAAAAATGGAACCAGGTTTTAAAATAATAAAAGCAGTTAAGAACAACCAGGTATATTTAATAGATGAAAACATAGTATCCCGGCCTGTGCCCAGGCTTCTACAGGGAGTTCTACAGATCGGGAAACTGCTTTATCCTGATGTGTTCAATCAATTGGTAATAAACTAAAGGATATGTAATGGACAGAAAAGGTAAATTATACGGAGTCGGCGTGGGACCGGGGGACCCCGAACTTATCACTGTAAAAGCAGTTCGGGTAATCAAAGCAGCTGATATTATCTTTACGGCTGGTTCTCCTAAAAACAACTACAGCCTTGCGGTGGAAATTGCCGCCCCTTATATTATGGACAATACAAAAGTAGTGAAACTCGATTTTCCCATGACAAAAGATGAAAAAGCGGTTGAAAAGGCCTGGCTTTATAACGCCGGTGAAATCGCCAAGGTTTTAAAACAGGGAAAAACTGCTGTTTTCTTAACCCTTGGTGATCCCACAACTTATTCTACTTTTGGTTATGTTTTAAAAAAGATGAAATGCATCATGCCCGAGGCAGATATTGAAACAGTTCCGGGAATAACATCCTTTCATGCTGCAGCAGCCCGGCTGAACAGAATTCTTGTGGAAGCAGAAGAATCTTTATTGATAACCTCCGGTGCCTTTGGCGGAAATCAATTACGCAATATTAATCATGTTGAAAATGTGGCCATTGTCAAAGCCTACAAAAATATTAAAGACATTAATACTGTATTAAAAGAAACCGGTTTTGATAAGCGGGCCGTTGCAGTATCCAAATGCGGCAGGAAAAATGAAGAAATCATGGAGGATCTGGATGCCCTGGAAACCAGAGCCCCTGACTATTGGACACTGATACTTGCCGGAAAATGAAAAGCCAGGGAATTCCATATAAAAAATTAGCTGTCTCTGTTATCGGGACACTTATTTTGTTCATTGCTGCTGTTGCATTCCTGGACACCATTACCTTTTTTGAAGGGATAAAAAAACTTGGCTGGCCACTGCTGCGTCTGTCTTTTTTCATCCTCATGGGTTTGACCGCTGGACAGGCTATAGAAACTTTAGGGTGGACACGGCAAGTGGCAGTGCTGGCACGTCCTTTATTTCGTTTTTCCAACCTGGGCCACCGATGCAGTGCATCCTTTACCACTGCGTTTCTTTCAGGAGCAGCAGCAAATGCCATGCTTTTTGATTTTTATAAGGAAGATAAAATAAACAAACTCCAACTTTTTTTAACCAATTATATTAACCAGTTTCCGATGTTTTTTTTACATCTTCCTACAACGATATTCATCGTACTGCCGCTTACCGGATATGCAGGGGTGCTCTATTTTAGTATTACCTTTTTGGCGACACTCTTTAGAACAATCTGTTTTTTGTTTTTTGGATATCTTTATCCTGGGCTTGGTTCTGCCGCTAAAAATAATAATATTGAAATGGACTCAAACACGGCTGACCGCAAGGAGAGCCCAGGTTTAGGACAGCTTTTTAAGACCATTAAATCGAAACTACCCGGTCGAATTACCCGTATCATGGTCTGGGTATTACCCATTTATACCTTTGTTTTTATTCTAAACACCCATGGTTTTTTTGAATATCTAAATAGATCCATGGCACAGTATTTAGCCTTGGAGATATTGCCTGTAGAATCTTTAGGCATAGTAATTTTATCATTTGCAGCAGAATTTACTTCCGGTTTTGCAGCGGCAGGGGCTTTGATGGATGCTGGTGTTTTAAACGTCAAGCAGACGGTTATTGCACTTTTACTGGGCAACATTCTGGCATTTCCCATTCGGGCTCTGCGACATCAATTACCCAGATACATGGGAATTTTTTCTCCCAAAATGGGATTGCAGCTGCTATTATCCGGACAGTTCTTTAGGATAACAAGTCTTGTTTTTGTTGGTTTAATTTACTATTTGGTGACGCCATGACTATCCCTGTACATATTATCGGTTTAGGATTAAGCAATAAAGATCTGACCCGGCAGCAAAAAAAAATAATTGAGGCTTGTGATCTGCTTGTAGGAGGGAAAAGGCTTCTCTCATTTTTTGAGTATCTTTCATGTGAAAAAATATCCATTACTTCGCCAATATCTAAAGTAATAACAAAAATTAAGTCTTCCATGGACACAAAACAAGTTGTGGTTTTAGCTTCCGGAGATCCACTTTTCCACGGAATTGGGTCTACTCTTTTGAAACATATGGACAAGGCGGATCTCGTAATACATCCCAACATATCTTCAGTGGCTGCAGCATTTGCAAAAATAAAGGAGCCCTGGCATGATGCCTGTCTGATCAGCCTTCATGGTAAATCAAAAAAAGATTTTAACCCCAGCGAGATTGCAAAAGAAAACAGGGTTGCCATATTAACTGACCCTAATTTCAGCCCTGCAGCAATTGCATCAAAATTTATAGAAGCAAATATTGCAAACTTCACATTCTGGGTTCTTGAAAATATAGGCAGTGAAAAAGAAAAGATATCTTGTTTTGATGATACCGCTGAATTAAAAAATAATACATATTCCCACCCCAACCTTGTGCTCCTTATCAAAAAAGAAGGACTGCCATTGAATGTTTCACATGAAACACACATAGGGATGCCGGATGAGGCCTTTGCCCATGAAAAGGGGTTGATTACAAAATCAGAAATCCGAAGCATTACTTTATCCAAACTAAAACTTTCGAAAAACAATCATTTGCTTTGGGATATCGGTGCTGGATCAGGATCCGTTTCCATTGAAGCCAGTTTTATGATGACCCATGGAAAAATTATTACCATTGAAAAAAACCCTGAACGAATAAAAAACATACAGGCAAACATTCTCAAGTTTGGATGTCATAATTTAACAGTGTTGAACACAAACTTCCCCAATGGGATTAAAACCCTTGACACCCCGGATCGTATATTCATAGGCGGTGGCGGGGAAAATCTTGAATTGATAATTTCAAAAGCAATAGATTGTTTGGCGCCAGGTGGTATTATCGTAATTAACACTGTGTTGCTGGAGAATTTGGATGCCGCCTGCAGGATTCTTGAAAAAAAGGGCTTATGCCCGCAGGTCACCCAGATCCAAATATCCAGGTCCAAACCCATGCCCTTTGGGAAACGCATGGCAGCATTGAACCCGGTATGGATAATATCCGGGGAACAACCTTAAACAAGGCAATCAAATGAACATAAAAGAAAATAAAGTGATCTTTGCAGGAGCGGGACCGGGAGATCCGGAACTGGTAACCGTAAAAACCATGAATGCACTTAAAAATGCCGATCTTATCATTTATGCAGGATCCCTGGTTCCTGAAGCGGTATTGTGCTGGAAAGGTGAACAGACACGAACTGTATCCAGTGCCGGCATGAGCCTGGACCAGATCTTGGATGAAATCATAAAGTACATTGAAAAAGGGAAAAAAGTGGTGCGGCTGCATACAGGAGACCCTTCCTTGTATGGCGCCATTTTTGAACAGATGATGTTGTTGGATGAAAATGGGATCGCCTATGAGGTGATACCAGGGGTAACCGCAGCTTTTGCAGCAGCAGCCAGGATGAAAATGGAGTATACACTTCCTGAAACCACACAGACTTTAATTCTGACACGTATTTCAGGCAGGACGCCTGTGCCGGAGGCTGAAGATCTTTCTCTTTTGGCTGCCCATAAAAGCTCCATGGCAATTTATTTGAGCATGGGCCACGCTCAAAAAGTAGAAAATATTTTAAAAGAACATTATGGCGAGGATGCGGTTTGTGCAATTGCCTATAAGGTCTCCCATCCGGAAGAAAAAATTATCACTACTCGAATAGGGAATCTAACTGCAACCTGTCAAAACAATGAAATCACCCGGCATGCATTAATCATAGTGGGGAAAGCGGTGGCCGCAAGCCAGGACAAAAAAGCACTGGTAAAATCAAAATTATATGATGCCAAGTTTTCACATGGATACAGACGCGCACAAAAATAATCCAGATAAAACAGATACGGACCACCGTGCCGCCATATGGGTTATCACACCTAATGGCCTGCCGGTGGCATCACTCCTTGAGAAAGAGCTAAAAGATGTTCAGTCTTTTGTATCTGAAAAATTGGTTTCAAATGATTCCAGGCCCAAGAAGGCTGTCCCATTTTCCAGCTTATCCAATGCCCTAAAGACAAATTTTAAAAAATTCAGCAGCCATATTTTTATATTCTCCACTGGAATTGCTGTAAGAATGATTGCCCCGTTGCTGGAATCAAAACTAACAGATCCGGCTGTGGTCGTTCTGGATGACAGGGCTATCCATTGTATCAGTCTGGTTTCAGGTCATATCGGCGGTGCAAATGCTCTGGCAAAAAAAGTGGGAAAGCTGACCGGGGCAAATCCTGTTATCACAACTGCTACGGACACCAACAATCTGCCGGCAATTGACATGCTTGCCAAAGAAAATAACTGTGTCATTGAAAACCCCAGTGCAATTAAGAAAATAAATATGGCATTTCTCATGGGCAACAAATTGATTCTTGAAGATCCCATGGGAATCATTGAACAAAAATTATCCCGCAGGTTCTGGAATAAAAAAAAATCAATCCATGCCCCTGATGTCTTCTGTTCCCATATAATAAAGAACATTTCAGACAACACCCTTGTGCTGCGGCCAAAAGTTTTAAGCATCGGGATCGGATGCAACCGAAACACCATGGCTTCTGAAATCCAGGATTTTCTTTTTACCACACTCAAGAAGCAATTGTTAAGCCAGAACGCTATTTTCACTCTTGCCACCATAGATGTGAAAAAAGATGAAAAGGGATTACTGGCGTTATCGGAACAATTGGAATTGCCCCTGAAATTTTATGATAAAAATGCCTTGAATTCAGTGAAAAACATAGAAACACCATCGATGATGGCAAAAAAACATTTAGGAGTAAAAAGCGTATGCGAAGCAGCAGCGATTCTGTCAGCGGACAACGGAACCCTGATTCTACCCAAGCAAAAGCAGGGGAATGTCACACTGGCAGTTGCAATAAAAGATGTAAACTCTACGTTGTAGGAACCGGGCCTGGAAGTCCCGATCATATGTCCCAAAGGGCAATAGCCGTTTTGCAAAAAGCTGATTCAGTTGCGGGATATTCTACATATATTAATCTGATAAAAGATAAAAAGATCATTTCCACAGGCATGATGAAAGAGGTTGAACGGGTGGAAAAAGCCATTGATCAGGCTCTGAAAGGTCGTCGGTGTGCTCTTGTTTCCGGCGGCGATCCCGGTATCTATGCCATGGCTGGACTGGTTTTCGAGATATGCCGTCAACGGGATATTAAACTTTTGAGAAACTCCAATATAGATGTAACAAATGAACATGAAAAGATGATCGAACTTGAGATCGTACCGGGTATTCCGGCCCTTGCTGCCGGTGCCGCACTGGCGGGTGCACCCTTGACCCATGATTTTGCCGCCGTCAGCTTAAGTGATCTTCTTACGCCGTGGACAAAAATTGAAGCGCGATTGACCCATGCTGTCCAGGCAGATTTTGTTATTGTTTTATACAATCCTAAAAGCAAAAAAAGGGATTGGCAACTCAAAAGGGCCCAGGAATTGATTTTAGAACACAGAGATTCGAAAACTCCTGTAGCTATTGTGACGGGAGCCATGCGGGATAATCAGGAAATCAGCTTCACTACCCTTGGGGATTTGGATCAAGCCCTAGTTGGAATGCAAACGGTTGTCTTCATCGGTTCATCATCTTCGATCCGGTATATGGATTTCTTATTTACACCCAGGGGTTATTCCCATAAGTATTCAATTTAATCTTTTTGGATACGAAACCAAGGAGAATTTCACATGAAAGGATATACTCAGATATATACGGGTGACGGAAAAGGAAAAACCACCGCAAGTCTCGGTCTTGCACTCCGAGCCGCTGGTGTCGGTCTTTCTGTCTTTATTGCCCAATTTCTGAAAAAGGGAGATTATTCAGAGATCAAAGCCTTGGAACAATTTAAAAACATCACTATTGAACAATATGGCACAGGAAAATTTGTCCGGGGTAATCTCACTGAAGAGGAGCGTGCCAAAGGCAGAGAAGGATATCTAAGGCTTTGTGAAATATTAACTAAAAGTGATTATGATGTAGTCATTGCAGAAGAGGGGAACGTAGCTCTTTTGTGCGGCCTTGTTACGGAAAAAGAACTTCTTGCCCTTATGGATATGAAACCGGAAAATATGGAACTTATAATAACCGGACGTGGCGCCACGCAATCAATGATAGACTGTGCTGACCTGGTCACGGAGATGATAGAAATTAAGCATTACTATAAAAAAGGTATCACTGCCAGGGTGGGAATTGAAAAATGAAAATAAATAATTTAGCTGTCCTAGGTACCGGCTCTGATGTGGGAAAAAGCATCGTGGCTGCAGCCATTTTACGATCCCTTGTCGATAAAGGACTGAGTGCTGCACCATTTAAAGCCCAGAACATGTCCAACAACTCGGGTATCACTCCGGAAGGGCTGGAGATGGGCAGGGCACAAATTGTCCAGGCCGAGGCAGCCAAGATCACACCGCACGTGGAGATGAATCCTATCCTGTTAAAACCCACCGGAGAAAAACAATCCCAGGTTGTTCTTCATGGAAACGTACAAGCAAATCATACGGCCATGGACTACCACAAGAAAAAAGATTTTTATTTTCAGCAGGCCTGCAAATCTTTTAAAAAGCTTCAGAACCGGTATGATACCATTGTTCTTGAAGGAGCCGGCTCCTGTGCAGAAGTCAATTTAATGGCCAATGATATTGTCAACTTCCCCATGGCAGAATATGCAAAAGCAGATGTGATTTTGGTGGCAGATATTCACAGAGGTGGTGTTTTCGGTCAAATTGTCGGGACCCTGGAATGCCTGCCTGAAAAATACCGAAATATGATTAAGGGATTTATTATCAACCGGTTCAGGGGAGACATTGCCCTGTTCAAGGATGGAGTTTCCTGGATTGAAGAAAAAACAGGAAAAAAGGTCTTTGGTGTGCTGCCATGGTATTCCCATTTTAAGATCGATGCAGAAGATTCTGTAGAGGTTGAGTCGTGTGTTGGCGTAAAAGATCTGAAAGGAGACAAGCCTGCTATCGGTATTATTCGACTGCCGCACATCTCCAATTTTACAGATTTCCATGTTTTGTCCAAAATCACTTCCATTGATACTGTATTTATTGACAGTCCTGCGCATCTTGAAAAACTGGATGTCCTTATCATTCCCGGGTCAAAAAACACCCGGGCAGATCTTGAGTGGGTGAAACAAATCTTTAAAGGCACGATAAAAACGTTTCATGATCAAAACAAGCATATTCTTGGGATTTGCGGCGGCTATCAGATCCTCGGTAAGTACGTGGATGACCCGGATGGGCTTGAAGGAGAACCGGGCAGAACCAAAGGTATTGATCTGCTGCCGGTGGTAACAGTTCTCAAGGCACCAAAAACCACCACCTTAAGCGATTTTAACTGGGACGGAGCTAAAGGCAGGGGATATGAGATTCATATGGGTTACACCCAATGCCTTGATGCAGCACCTTTGCTTTCCATTACCAAAAGAAACGGCCTGCCCTGCCAAACTGAGGATGGGTGTGTCTCAAATGATAAAACCATCTTAGGAACATACATACATGGTTTTTTTGATGAACCCTCTATCCTGGAAAAATGGTTTGATCTCATAGGGCTTTCTAATATTCAGTTAAGTGAACAGGAAGGTCTTTCGTCCAAAGAGACAGATTA
>JAAEMC010001017.1 GCA_024225895.1 Desulfobacteraceae bacterium
ACCTGAAAAATCCGGATATTACGACCGTAACCGGGGAAGTATATACCAAAAAAAATCCCGCGCTCATGACCCGGGAAATTTCCAAACTGGCCGAACAGGCAGGTGATTTCCAATACCATATTACCAGTCTTAAACCATTGAATCCAAATAATGGACCAGATGAATTTGAAAGACGTGCACTAAATGAACTCAAGTTTGTAGGACAGGAGGTCTTTAGTACATTCTCCGAGAATGGCAAGACTGATTTCAGGTATATGGCACCGCTTTTTGTGGAAGAAGGCTGTCTTGCCTGCCATGGCAAACAAGGATACAAAAAAGGGGATGTCAGGGGCGGTATCAGTGTCACCTTTGATGTGAGCAAAATAAAGCAGGATATGTTCAAAAACAATGCCCTTCTTACCAGTGTAAGTGTCGTAGCCTCTGTTCTGCTGCTCATTGTAATTTATTATATGGTGACCAGACTAGCCGGTAAATTATTCCGGGCATACAAACTCATCGAGGAGCTTAGCGTTCTGGATGATTTAACAAAAATTTACAATCGCAGGTACTTTTTTACCCGTCTCAAAGAGGAAATAGAACGGGCCCAGCGGTTTGATCTTTCCTTGAGCCTTTTGTTCATGGATATTGATTTTTTTAAAAAGGTCAATGATACCCATGGGCATCTGGCCGGGGATCACGTCCTGGTTGCCATTGCCAATCTGATAAAACAAAATTTAAGAAGAATTGACGTGGTGGCACGGTACGGCGGGGAGGAAATTGCTGTAATCCTGCCGGAGACTGGATCTGACAATGCATTGATAGCGGCGGAAAAAATCCGCAAGGTCATTGAAAATCACGCTTTTGATATTGGCGACTCAAAGAAAATTAAAATAACAGCAAGTTTTGGCATTTCTTCATTGGATATGGTGGCTTCAAAACTTAGCCGAAATCCTGAAGAACTTGTCAAACTGGCGGATGAAGCCCTTTATATTGTCAAAGAAAACGGCAGGAATAAAAGTATGGTTGCCAAAGCCTGACAATACAATCAATCAGTATATCGGCAGGTAATTCAGACTCATGGGGGAGCAGTATTACCCATGGTCTTTTCCCATATTTATCAGCTGTTTTCTTTTTCTCCTGCAATTGTTTCAATTAATTTATAATCAAAAGGATCAGAGACTTTTTTATTGTCAAAACTGGGTTCGCGTTTGACGGTTTTGTGACTTGACCCGCTAAAGACAAAGGTTTCGTCGTTACTGAATGTGATTTGATAATTGGGTCTTATGCCTTTGCCGGAGGTGCCGAAACGGATAACAGAGTCAGTATCGTCATTCATATTAAGTAAAGCTTTTTTTAAAAACGTATTTTTGAGTGTGTTTATTTTTTCTTTGTCCCATATAAGATCCGGTATTTTTTTAACCTTGGATTTTGCCTTTTTCTTTTTTTTAAGGGGTTTGATTTTTAAAATTTGTGAGGATAAGTATTTGAGTTTAAACGTCAGGTTCTCAACAGATCGGTTTTGTATTATTCCTTCGGCATGGGGCCTAAGATTTTCTAATTTGGAAGTGACTCGTCTAAAAATTTTTTTTGCTTCATCAACTGCTTTATCCTGGATTAAAGAATCAATGTTCTCACAAAGAGCGTTTATCGATTCCCTGGATTTTCTAAATAGATTGGGTTCCATCTTAACTCCTTAATATTTATTGGGTTGGTGCATTTTTTATCGGACAGCCTGTCAGTAAAACCCGGGATCAGATTATATATGAAGTAATACCAATAGCGTGACGCTGTACACAATCATTATAACATAGATAACATTTTCAAAAGAATCAAGATTGTTTATTTTTTAGTTTCCCTTTAAATTCCATGGGTTAACCCTGATATCACTGTCAACTCAAGGCTGCAGCGCCGTGAATAAACCCATTGCCGGGTTTAATACGGTTTTAGTATCAGTCCTATATCTGCCACATTGCTGCCGGTAATTCCGGTAAACAAGAGAGCATCCAGAGATTTAAAAAAGTGATAGGCATCATTCTTTTCAAGGAATACCGCAGGATCAAGGCCTTTTATTTTTGCTTGATTTAAGGTGTGGTTGCAGACAATGGCACCGGCAGCATCATGGCCCGGGCCATCCTGACCATCAGTACCGATGGAAACAATCACACATTCATCATCCCCCTTTATATGGGATACTGCACCCAGACAGAATTCCTGGTTCCGTCCTCCAATGCCCTCTGCTTTAACATTTACCGTGGTTTCCCCTGCAAAAAGTCCGCAGTTACAGCCATGACTGCATTGATTCAGTAAGGCTTTGGCAGCCTTTGACGCTTCACCCGAAAGAGAACGGGTCAGGCAAACCGGTGAATATCCTAAGGCTTTTGCCTTGTTTTCCATGGCGCTTAAAGCAATTTTGTTCGTCAAAAGAAGATGATTGTCCACCCGGTTTTTGTCAGAAAAAGTATTGTTGTCCAAAAAGGTGGGGCCGGATGCTATTGTGCCCAGGTCATCTCCTATGACATCTGAAAAAATCAGGGACACGATTTTTGCCCGGGTAATTTTGGCCAGTTTCCCGTCTTTGACCTTTGATAATTTTTTGCGGAACCGGTTAAGTTCAAAAATATCAGCGCCTGAATTAAAAATTGCTTTCATTTTTCGGTTATACTCGTCCAGTGGCAGAGTCGGATAAAATAAAAGAGCAGACCCTCCTCCTGAAATAAGGCAGATTATCAGGTCGTTTTTTCCTGCGGTTTTTATCAATGAGACCAGTTTTTTTGTTGCCGCTATGTTCTTTTTACTTGGGAAGGGGTGGGAGCCCTCATAAAATTCTATAGTCTCCAAAGGCACTGCTTTGGTCGATATGACAATGCCCTTGCGGATTTTTTTGTTTAAAATATATTCTATTTCCTGTGCCATCAAAGCGGATGATTTTCCAAATCCCACCACATAAATATGTTCGTAATTGTTAAGATCGTAAACAGTATCATTTACGTGAAGCTTGTTATGGATATGCTTTACACTTTTTTGGATGGCTTTTTTCGGTATGACTGATTTTAAGGCTGCTTCAACAATCTCCAATGCATGTTTTCTAAGTTTGGTAGTGGATAGCTGATCTTTGTTTTTGATCATTATTGAGCCCATATTCGATAAATGATTTTAATCATAGCTATGCCTGTTAAATAGGTGCCGGCAAAAAAAGCTGTTGTTTGCCACTGGTCTGATTTCTAACCCTTGGTATTGCTTAATTGCAACTTCCAAACTGCGTGTTCTCCAATCCAGCTTTTTAAAATAGCATCCAACCGGCCAGAGTCCTTCAGACTATTATATGCTTTCTGTAGTTTTTCAAGCTTTTGGGGATCCGCCTTCTTGCTGGCACCAAAATAGACTGGTACGGGTTTGAAAAAAGAAAGTTCTTTAATGATAAATTCGGAATATTCCGGATCGGAAAGAAGGTTATGGAAAAGGGAAGTTTTATTGCCTAATGCCCCAATGATGCGGTCAGCCTTGAGCATTCTGGGTACAAGTTCTGCTGTGGCCACACTAATAAAATGGGAGGAAAAATACCTGTCAATTTCATACCGGCTGTTAAATTCCCTGGAATAGAAAAAATTTTGCCTGATTCCGAAAAAGTGATTCATTTTAGTGAAATCATCCAGGCAGTTGATTTGGATCTGCTGATTGTGTTCCTTTGTCAGCAGGACAGTCTGTTCATGGGTGGAGATACCTAAAAAATGAATAAACTTTTTTCTTTCAGGGGTTTTGACCATACAAAGCAGAATATCCAATTTGCCGGCCTTAAGATCGGCAAGGCCCCGGGACCAGTTAGTTAAAACAGGCATCATTTTATACCCTGCCTTCTGGATAATCTCCTTGACCATATCGTACTCAATACCCATCCACTGACCATTTTTATTTTTAAAGTAGTGGGGTTTATAGTCGCTTAAACGAACTGTTACATATGGCTCGTTGGCATGAGCTGCTGATAGGAAGAATAAGTATAACAGCACACATAGCAAGAATAGTGTTTTCATAAATAACCTTTCCTTAAAATAAAGGGTATCGACGATATCATGAAATAATTAATTCAACAACCGTACAAATTGCGTGAAAATATCTATTAATGGTTGATTCCGGGTATTTGGTATCCTTTCCTCTTAAAATCATAGCTTTACGATACCCAAGAGTTTGGTATATAATATATGGAAAAATCATCAATTAAAACAGGTTGGAACATCATGAAAAAAGCAATCGCCGTCGTATTGGGTATGGTTATTTTTCAATTTCTTGCGGCACCTCTTTTTGCCAGGGAAATCAATGTGGGTTTGGAGCTTTTTCCACCCTTGATTTCTGAGGATGGAAAAGGGTTAAGTATCGATCTTTTGCGGGCTGTTGAAAACATATCCGATTTAGAGTTTAAAATTGTCATTGTGCCGTATAATCGTGCAAAAAAGGAATTGGAAACAGGAAAAAGAGAGCTAATCGGGCATACGCCCACTGGCCTGGAAACAAAAGATTTTTATAAGTATGCCCAGGAGCTGACCTGGTTTATTCCCTCTGTCTTGGATATATATGCCATGACAGAGACAAATCTTGACCAGCAACGCTTTGCCAAGCTGAAAAGGATAGGAACTCCCCATGGAAATGAACATTTTTTTTCTGCGCTCTACA
>JAAEMC010001018.1 GCA_024225895.1 Desulfobacteraceae bacterium
CTGGAAAATGAGGATTTTGATGTCTACATTCAAATTACGCGCGGATCTGCCCCAAGGACCCACAGTTTTCCTGTGAAAAAGGTATCCCCGACTATATACATGGAAACAACCCCATTTTTGCAAAATCAAGCTGCTCAAAAAAACGGTGTTAAAATAATTTTGGAAAGAGATACAAGGGGGAGCAGATGCGATATTAAGAGTATTGGCCGTTTGCCAAATGTCCTGGCCGCCCAAAATGCGAAAGAACAGGGCGCGGTACAGGCTGTTTTTGTCAGGGACCATGTTGTTACCGAGGGAGCATCGTCCACCTTTTGCGCTGTTTTTGACGGAGTGCTGATTACCTATCCCCTAAATCATCACATCCTGCCCGGCATCACCAGAAAAGTTGTTTTAGAACTGTGCCACATACTTTCCATCCCAATTGAAGAAAACCCTATAACCGAGGCAAGCCTTGAAAAAGCGGATGAAATGATGGTGCTCTCAACCACTAAAGAGATAACCCCGGTGGTAAGGATAAATAAAATGAAAGTAAAGGATGGAAGGGCAGGGCCTGTTACACGAAAACTGCAACAGGCCTTTAACCAGCTTGTTATTGATTTTTAATCATTTTTCTTAGTACATAATGAAGAATGCCGCCGTTTTTAATATAGTCAACCTCAATATCGGTGTTTAATTTTATGATCACGTCAAATGCAATCTTTTTACCGTCTTGGATGGCAATTACCTTTAGCATGCCATTGGGTTCTATGGCCTTAAGCCCTTGAATTTCAAAAAGCTCATCCCCTTTTAACCCCAGAGTTTCAAATGATTCCCCATCCTTGAATACCAATGGAAGAACCCCCATACCCACCAGGTTGCTTCTGTGGATTCTTTCAAAGGAACTTGTAATGACCGCTTTTATCCCAAGCAGGTTTGTACCTTTTGCTGCCCAGTCTCTGGATGATCC
>JAAEMC010001019.1 GCA_024225895.1 Desulfobacteraceae bacterium
GAAAAAAAATCAAAGACTATGACTATCACAATATTGAACTTTTATTTAACAATAAAGTTGTTGCCATTGATCCCAAAGCAAAACATGTCACCACAGACAAAGGGCTTCAAATTGACTATGACAAACTGGTCCTGGCCCACGGCGGAGATTTATTTATCCCACCCATCGAGGGAATAGGCAATCAGGGGGTTTTCTCCTGCAAGCAGTTTCTTGAGACTGAAAAACTCAACTCCCACCAGGGAAACTGCGCTGTGGTCATCGGTTCCGGTGCCATTGGAATCGAGGCGGCTGAAGCACTCAAGAAGAAAGGATATCAGGTTTATATCATTGAACTGCTGGACTGGATCTTACCTACCCTGTTTGATGAACCCACGGCAAAAAGGCTTGAAGCTGCCATGGAAAATTACGGGATAAACATTTGTACCGGCGAGAAGGTTCTCAGGATAAAAGGTAACGGCCGGGTTAAAGGTGTTATAACAGACCAGCGGGAGCTTGAGTGCGACACAGTAGTGGTTGCCACCGGTGTCGTTCCCGGAACCAAGCTGGCACAGACTGCCGGCATTGAAACCAACCGTGGTATCCTGGTCAATAAATTTATGCAAACCAGTGTACCGGATATTTATGCGTGCGGCGACTGCGTAGAAACAATTGATGCCAACACCGGGGAATCCGCCATATTTCAACTCAAGCACAATGCCCTGGAACAAGGTAAGATTGCTGCCAAAAACATTTCAGGGGAACAAGCCATATACCACGGTGCCCACGCCTTTGCCCGGGCCCATTTTTTCAAAACCCATGCTGCTACTTTTGGGAAGACCCTGCAGGGCAGTAAAAGTCTTTCAGGGGAATCTGAAATCTTTGAAAAGGACAACGGCACAGATTACCTGAGAGTCATTCTCATGGACGGTAAAATTATCGGCGGTCAGGCCATTGGAAAATATGCCGAAAGCATAGGATTATTAATCGGTGCCATGCGCAGAAAAGAGGACATCAATCAACTCAGGCGCAAATGGAAACATATTGTCCAATCAGACATAGCTTACCTGTTGCCGCAGCTCAGGCTTGGTCATATATTCGAATTATAGGACAGGGTAACATCTTCATTCAGATCTCCAGCCTAACCCCACAGGCACAATAAGAGTCTGACCGAGCCAGCTGCTTGTAATCTCAAAAAAAACTTTAAAAACATCATTTGTGCTGTTTTATAGCGATTCCCAAAACAAAGTTCCTAAAAACATGATAGATTAATGGAATCGCCTTTGAGCAAATCGATTGTGGTATCAAGAGAATCTTAGGAATCGTTACAAAATAACTTGATCTAAATTGTTTCCAAAACCCCTTAAAA
>JAAEMC010001020.1 GCA_024225895.1 Desulfobacteraceae bacterium
TTTAGGGCCCAGAATAGGGGAGGGTACCACCTCATTTACAAGATAGGATCTTTCTTGAAAAAATGTTTTGATATCTTCTATAACTTTTTTTCTGATTACAGGATCCTTTACCACACCTCCTTTTCCCACATTCTCTTTGCCTGCTTCAAACTGAGGTTTGATCAGAGCCAACACTTTTGTGCCTGAACGCATAAATTTCTGTGCAGCAGGTAATACCACTTTTAAAGAAATAAAGGAAGTATCGGCAACTACTATATCCACTTTTTCATTCACCGCCTCAAAGGGCATATGGCGAATATTGGTTCTCTCAATAACCTTCACATTGGGGTTTTGCCGCAACGACCAGTCCAATTGCCCGTATCCCACATCCACGGCATAGACCTTTTTGGCCCCATGCTGAAGCAGGCAGTCGGTAAATCCGCCTGTAGATGCCCCGATATCCAGACAGATGAATTCTTTGACATCCACTGGTATGGAATGAAGTGCTTTTTCTAGCTTTAAACCACCCCGGCTCACATAAGGATTGTCATCCTGCTTAACAATGATTCTGGCATCATTCCTGATTAAAGAACCCGGCTTGTCAGACGGCATATCATTTACCAGGACCTTACCGGCCATGATAAGCTTTTTGGCACGTTCCCTTGATTGGACAAGTTTTCTTTCTACGATTAGGGAATCAAGCCGAATTTTTTTCTTTTTTGGGGATGCCATGGATATTTAAAGCCGCTTTTACGATGGCGGCAGAATCTATTTCATATTCCTTTCTTAACAGGTCCTGTGGTCCGTGTTCGACAAACCTGTTTTGAATACCAATTCGTTTAATTGTCAATCCTTTAATGGAATGGTCACACAAGAGTTCAAGAACCGCAGAGCCGAACCCGCCGTCCAGAACATGCTCTTCCACTGTGATCACCTTTTTGATTTTTGATGCCATCTCCACAAAAAGCTCGCTATCCAGAGGTTTAACAAACCGTGAATTGATCACTGTTGCATGGATGCCTTGTTTTTTGAGTTCCTGGCTTGCCTTAAACGCCTCACACACCGATTTGCCGATGGCAATGATCAACAGATCCTTTCCATGGCAGACAACCTTTGCTTTTCCAATGGCGTAGGGCTTTAGATCTTCATCAATTTCAACACCTTCTCCTTTGCCCCTGGGATATCTTAAAGCAATGGGGCCATTGTGATCCACCGCTGTTTTCAGCATTCTTGCCAGTTCATTTTCATTGCTGGGCGCCATGATGGTCATATTTGGCATATTTCGAAGATATGAATAGTCAAAGAGACCGTGGTGGGTTGGGCCGTCTTCTCCCACAATACCACCCCTGTCCAGAGCAAAGACCACGGGGTGGGCATCAATACAGACATCATGCAGAATCTGATCAAAGGCACGCTGCAAAAAGGTGGAGTAAATCGCCACTACCGGCTTTAAGCCTTTTGAGGCAAGGCCGGCGCTAAAAGTTACTGCATGCTGTTCGGCAATGCCCACATCAAAAAACCGGTCTTCAAAGGTTTCGGAAAACTGGGTCAGGCCGGTACCTTCAGGCATGGCAGCCGTGACAGCTACTATTTTTTCATTGTCATTGGCAAGCTTGATCATCTGGTCGCCAAATACTTTCGTATATGTTGGTACAGGATCCTTGACAGAGTTGCTTTTACCTGTATCCACTGCAAAAGATCCCACGCCGTGAAAATAAACCGGGTTCTTTTCCGCAGGCTCGTATCCTTTGCCCTTTATAGTGGTCACATGGAGCAGGACCGCAGAGTCCGGATTCTTAATATTGGTTAAAATATCGATGAGGTGGTCCAGATTGTGTCCGTTTATAGGCCCGAAATAATCAAAATTAAAAGCTTCAAAGAGCATGCCCGGGGTGACAAAGGTTTTAAATGATTCTTCCGACCGCTTGGCGAAATTATACATGTCATCACCGATTTTAGGAAAAGACTTTAAAAATGCTCCAAACTGGTTGCGCATGTTCTGCAGGTATCTGGCAGAGAGGGTCCGGCTTAAAAATGATGACAATGCGCCGACATTGGCAGAAATGGACATATCATTGTCATTGAGGATGACAATAAGCTTTCTTCCCAGATCCCCGGCCTGGTTCAATCCTTCATAGGCAAGACCGGCAGTCAGGGATCCATCTCCAATGACACAGATGATATCAGACTCGTCTTTACTTAAATACTTTGCGTGACTGACGCCCAATCCTGCGGAGATAGAGGTGGAAGAATGCCCCACTGTAAATCCGTCATAGGGGCTTTCCGATATTTTAGTAAATCCGGAAATGCCTTTGTGTTTGCGCAGGCTGTCGAACAGATCGTTTCTTCCTGTTAAAAGCTTATGGGCATACGCCTGGTGACCAACATCCCAGATCAGGGTATCCAAAGGAAGGTCAAACACATAATGGATAGCCATGGTGAGTTCCACAGCACCAAGGCTTGAGGCCAGGTGACCGCCGTTTTTAGAAACCACCTCAATGATTCGCTGGCGCAGCTCTTGGGCCAAAAGGGGTAATTCCTTTCTGGTCAAGGCTTTTAAATCCTTGGGTGATTTTATGGTTTCAAGAAGGCCCAAATTAAATAAACCTTATATATAATAGTTGTGTTAATGATCTCTTTTAATAATATATTCCGCAATTGCCCGCAAGGGTGCTGCAGTTTGATCGAACAATTCCAATGCATTTATGGCATCTGTTATCAGTTTTTTGGCGTAGATCTTTGATTCGTCAAGGCCGATTATGGCCGGAAAGGTCATTTTGGCATTTTTTTCATCTGATCCAACAGCCTTTCCTAATTTTTTTGGATCACCCTCTACATTTAAAATATCATCCATGACCTGGAATGCCATACCGATTTTTCGGGCATATGAACCCAATTGGTCTATTCTCTCTTTGTCTGCAACAACACTTACAGCCCCGGCCTTGACACTGGCAATTATCATTTGGCCTGTTTTAAGGTAATGTATCTTTTCAAGATGCGAAAGCGTATTGTCTTGATCCCCGGAAAACGACTGCATATCCATCATTTGTCCTTCCACCATTCCATTGGTGCCGGCAGCATGAGAAATCAACCTTATCAATTGAATGCAAATATCTGGTTTTGGATATTTATCAAATGGAGCTGATTTATCAGACAAAAGGGTGAATGCATGGGTTAAAAGGGCATCGCCAGCCAAAATGGCCGTGGCTTCTGAATACTTTTTGTGGCAGGTTATAAGGCCTCTTCGAAGGTCATCATCATCCATGGCCGGCAGATCATCATGGATCAATGAATATGTATGGATCATTTCAAGGGCGCAGGCAGCGGGCAGGGCATATTCGGGGTCGCCGCCGCATGCCATGGCAGATGAAAGACAGAGAATAGGGCGCAGCCTTTTTCCGCCGGCCATAAGAGAATGATGCATGGCCTGGATAAGCTCATGCTTCATGTCACATTTTTTAAGACTTTGAAGCAAACAATTGTTTACAATTTCTCTATTCTCTTTTAAAAATGCTTTTAAATCAAA
>JAAEMC010001021.1 GCA_024225895.1 Desulfobacteraceae bacterium
ATTCAGTCCGGGCAGAAGCCTGCTCCATATTCCGCCTGAAATCATGAAGGCATTGGAACAATACAACTGGCCGGGTAATGTAAGGGAACTTCAGAATATTATCCATCGGTATGTTACCCTTAACCGCCTTGATGTTTTTGATTCATTTATGTCTGGGGAATGGAATAATGATACCCAGGAACGGATTGTTCCGGAGCCGGACAATCAATTGGTTGATTTACAGGGTGCCGTGACGAATTATGAAAAGAAAATACTTCTGCGCTACTTAAAGAAAAATCAATGGAACCAAAGTAAAGCTGCATCGGTTTTGGGAATAAATCGTAAAACCCTGTATTCAAAAATCAAGAAATACAATATTTGCATGTCCGAAAATCACCCCGCCTGAGGTTGTTTCGCCCCACATACAAATTTCCTTTTAATTTAAGTGAGTTATCCCATGCTTAATTATTGCATGTCTGAAAATCGCCTCACTTTCTGGTAATCGGCAAACCCACCTATGCCAATCGATTTGGTAGTTAAAACAATATGTTAGATGAAATTATTTAGACTGGTATACTATTTGCATTTTTATAAACAAAATCGAAAATCACAAATACTATTTAATTGATCCCCTAACGAAAAACAAACGAATTATATTTTTATGGAAATTTTAATTATTGAAGATACTCAACAGGTTTCAAGATTTTTAAAACGGAAAATTGAAACATGGGGTCATAAGGTCACAGTGGCTGCAACGGGTCAAGATGCTCTGGAAGTAGTTAAAATGACTATGTTTGATCTGATTTTGGTGGATATTTTTCTTCCAGACACTGTCGCCTATGATTTGATCCCAAAATTAAAACAGGGTTGGTCTGGTATGAAGATCATTACGATGACTGGCTATAGTACGAAAGAGGTGGAAGAAAAAGTTCGCAGCCTTGGGATATTATACTATATGGTTAAACCGGTTGATCTAAATGAACTCGAGAGTATCTTAAGCCACCTGACCAAAAGGCTGGAATCATCACTATAGGTGAGAAAATTATATACGGCTTCAACACATATAATTTAAAGGAAAATTATTATGGAAGATACGACAAAAGATCAGGATCAGCCGATTGAGAAAATCGCCATGAGCACAGGGAAGTACCTGACATTCATGCTTGCAGAGGAAAGTTACGGCATTGGGATCCTAAAAGTTAAAGAAATTATCGGAATGATGCCCATCACATCAGTCCCCCGGACGCCTGGTTTTGTAAAAGGGGTGATCAATCTTCGCGGCAAGGTGATTCCTATCATTGATCTTCGGCTGAAGTTTTCCATGGATTCCATCGAGTATACAGAGCGTACTTGTATCATTGTAGTAGAAATTGATGATGATTCA
>JAAEMC010001022.1 GCA_024225895.1 Desulfobacteraceae bacterium
CATCCCTATACCGAATGCCTCAAACGAAAGGACACACTGAAAGCTTTTGCTCTGGATATAGGTCTTAAAATGATCTGGCAAAACGGATATGAAATGGAAAAATTTATTCAGTCCGTGGTTTTCCGGGAGGCTGATCGTTGCAGGTTTTGTTACCATGAGCGTTTGAATGCCACTGCACTTGTGGCCAAAAAAGGTAAATTTGATGCTTTTTCTACTACATTGCTCTATTCAAAATTTCAAAACCATGACCTAATCCGCAAAACTGGTGAAGCCATAGCCAAAAAGCATGGGGTTAGTTTTTATTATCAGGATTTCCGGGAAGGATGGAAAGAAGGAATTGAGGCATCAAAACAGCGTAACATGTACCGACAGCAATACTGTGGATGCATATACAGCGAAAAAGAAAGATTTTTCAAAAACAAGTGAATTTATAAGTGAATTGTATATGCAAATTATTTAGCGGGCGGTGAAGTGCGTTTCACCTGTTTGAGCATATTGACGAACATTTTGTCTGTCTTGTGAAGTCTTGCTGCAAGCACACTGAACAAATGTTTTGCCACATCAGGATATTTTGCAATTACCTCTGTGAGTTTGCCCCCTGGAAATCGTTTTATCTTTGCCCTGCCCTTGGCAATGATGGAAGCAGAGCGAGGCTCTCCTGTAATGGCTGACATTTCTCCAAAATACTCTCCGGGCTGGGTAATCTCCGCAATTTTCTTGCCGCCTTTGACAACATAGACAGCACCCTGGACCAGTTTAAAGAAATCAATATCCGTGTTCCCTTCCCGGATAATTACATCTTTATTCTGGTATTCTTCCAGATCTGGATTGACCAGATAGGCTGGCAGTGATTCCTTGGTAATGGTGGTTTTCTTGAGGACTTCCTCCAATGATACTTCGCCGGTCTTAACCTTATGGAGTCCCGCATCCCTTAATGTTGACATGCCTTCTGAAATGGCAACCTTCCGAAGCTGGTCCTCGGGAACTTCCGCACTGATGGCCTTTCCTACTTCGTCAGTGATTTCCATGAGTTCATAAAGCCCTACCCTGCCCTTATGTCCGGTACCATTGCAATTCCCGCATCCTTTAGCCCCGTAAATGGTTAAATCAGGTATTTCATCTTTGTTGAATCCATAGAGTTCCAAATCCTTTGGGTTATGCCCGGTCACCACCTGCTTGCAATGGGGACAAAGGCGTCGGGCCAGACGTTGAGACAATACCATGGTCACCGAAGAGGCCAGCATATATGCGGGGACACCGATATCAATCAGCCTGCCGATTGTTGAAGGGCAGTCATTGGTATGGAGGGTTGAAAAAACCAAATGGCCTGTCATAGCTGCCTTTATGGCAATTTCAGCCGTATCGATATCCCGGATCTCACCCACCATGATGATGTCAGGATCCTGACGCAAAAACGCTTTCAGGGCCGCTGAAAAAGTCATACCGACTTCATCTCTGACCGGAACCTGGTTAATGCCTTTAAAGTTGAACTCCACCGGGTCTTCAGCGGTTAAGATTTTAATATCGTCACTGTTCAGGCGGTTTAATACCGAATAAAGAGTGGTGGTTTTTCCGCTTCCTGTGGGTCCTGTGACCAGCAAAAGGCCGTATGGCCTTGAAATACAACGTTTAAGCATATCAAAGGTTTCATGTTCGAAACCCATCTTTGTCAAGTCGATGTTCAATGCGCTCTGGTCGAGGATACGCATAACAACACTTTCCCCGAAAAGGGTGGGAAGAGTGGATACCCTGAAGTCAACCGCTTTCTTTTTCCCCAATTTCAGCTTGATCCTGCCGTCCTGGGGCACCCGTCTTTCAGCAATATCCAGTTCCGCCAGGATTTTAATCCTTGAGTTGACCGCATTTTTTATACTTGTGGGCAGGTTCATGGCTTTATACATACTGCCGTCTAAACGATACCTGACCTGGAAAGATTTCTCAAAGGGCTCGATATGGATATCACTGACGCCATCATTGATGGCTTTTGTGAGAATACCGTTGACCAGTTTGATAATGGGCGCATCAGATGCCATGAATTCATCACCATCGTCATCAATGTCATCCATACCCACTTCAACTTCTTCAGCAGCCTCGGAAACAAGGGATCCAAAATCATCTACTGATGTAACCGGCTCGTCATCCTCTTTATCGTCGTCAAAATGAAGAAAATTCTTATACTCTTCCTCACTGATTTTATAAAAATCTCGATATGCCTGGATAATGTCATTTTCCGTAGAAACAAAAACAACAATATTTTTTTTAAGCTTTTTATGAAGGGCATCAATGGCATCGGTATCTGTTGGCTCAGCCATTGTTATTTCAACATTTTCGCCATTCACATTTAAGGGGAATGCCAAATAATCTTTTGCTATATCAAAGGGAAATAATTTAATAGCTTCATCATTGGATTTGATATCCGAGAACCGGACGACATTGTAATGATGCTGCCTGCCAAGCACATTTATTACCGTATCCGGATCAATGTACCCTTTGTTAAGCAAAATACTGCTCAACCGTTCATTGCTCTTCTTTTGAACAGCCAGGGCATCATTTAATTGCATGCTGGTGATCTGCCCTTCTTTTGAAAGGATTTCACCGATCTTAACCTTGCCAGCACCGGTTTGATCCTTGATGGTGGCTTTCAGACTTGAAGACGTTTTGCTCATAGAAAAACTCTACATCTTTGTTTGATTTACGATTTATGGCTTTTAAATATCCTGATACCGCCGGCTATCATCAGCATTCCGGCTAAAATATAGAAACATATTTTTAACAGGAGAAGTTTTTTGGCAAAAAATTCTATCTCTTCTACTTTTAACATAACTTCGGGTATTCTGTAAATAACTCCTAACCCTACAGCAATTAAAATAATACCATAAAAGAATGCAAATTTCTTTTTGTCCATTTATATTCTCACCCTTCCAATCCATGAAGCTGATTGTGAAATTTATTTTTTATTTTGTCCAATTTATCCATGTCGTTTTCAAGGGTGTCGAACAATTCATCGACACCGGCCGTATGCTTTGCCAGTTCTTTTGACAAGTCCTGGATTTCATTACCGTCCTTATTTTGAGATGCTTGAAGCAGCTGGGCATTTAGATCATGTATCAATTTTTCTTTTTCCTCAATCAATTCTTCAGTCAAATCAATGTTTTTTTGCAACGGACGAACTTCTTTAGAGCGTCTGGCAACGATTTCCGATTTCTTTTGACGTTTTTCCTTTTTGGTAAAAGATTGAGATTTAACAGATTTTATAGTTGATTTTTCTTCTTGTTCCCATCCTTCCTTTTCCAAAAATTCCTGATAAGTACCTTCAAATACATGAATATTATCACGATTGAAGACTACCAGTCTGTTGGCCAAGGAATGCAAAAACATTTCATTATGGGTCACCAGAATCACAGCCCCTTTATAATTATCCAATGCCCCTATAAAGGAATCGCAGGATTCAATATCCAAATGATTGCTCGGCTCGTCTAAAACGAGCAGATTCAACGGCTTTACAAGCAACTTGCCAAGCATAACCCTGGCCTTTTCCCCACCAGACAACACGCTGATTTTCTTTAGTGCAGCATCTTTTTCAAACATCATTGAACCGCAGATATTACGGGCGGTCTGCCGGTCAAAATCCGGATGGGAATTGATTAATTCTTCTTCAATGGTCAGATGATCATTCAGGGTCTGAACATTGGTCTGCTCAAAATATCCGGTTTCAACACCCGGGTTCAGAAAAATTTGCCCAGTATCACAGGCCAGATTCTGCGTCAGTAATTTTAAAAGAGTGGTTTTCCCCTGGCCATTTTTCCCTATTACGGCCACCCGGTCATAGGGATAAACAGTTAAAGAAAAATCTTTAATGAGGGGGGTGGATTTTTCCCATGAAAAATTCAAATGCTCCGCCCTTAGCATCTGCTTTCCGGAAAAGGGAAGGCTGTTAAATGAGAACTCCAGATTTTTTATCTCAGCCAGCTTTTCCTTGGCTTTGTTTTTTTCAAGGGTCTTCATCCTGGACTGGACAAGATTGGCCAATCTTGCCTTTGCTCTGAAACGAGTAATGAACAGCTCAATCTCCTTATTTCTTTTCTGTTCATTTAACCTTGTCTTCTCATAAACTTCTTCATCCTGGGCCACCTGGTAGTAGTATTTGGATGTATCCCCTTTGATTTTTCTTATTTTCCGACGGTGAACCCCGGCGATATGCGTGACAACATTGTCCATGAAACCCCTGTCATGGGTTACCAGCAGCACCTCTCTGGGCCATGTGACCAAAAATTGGGATATCCAGCGAATGGAGGTGATGTCCAGGTAATTTGTGGGTTCATCCAAAACGAGCAAATCCGGATCTGAGACCAGGACCTTGGCCAGGTTCAACCGAACCTGGAAACCTCCTGAAAACTGACGCGGACTTCTTTTCAGGTCCATCTTGGAAAAACCCAGGCCGGCCAGTATCTTCTCTGCTTTCCAATAATGGTCTTTTTCATGTTCTAAGAGGCCATCCATTGCTTCTTTAAGGATGTTAGACTGGTTAAAGGAAATTTTTTGGGTCAAAAAGCCCATTCTGTAACCGGACGGATAGGTAATCCTTCCTTCATCCGGGTGGTCCTTGCCGCAAATCATATTCAGTAATGTTGTCTTACCATGTCCGTTGCGGCCTACAAGCCCTATCCTTTCTTGCGGGTTGATCTGCAGGGAGGCTTCATCAAAAAGGATCTGATCCCCAAACCCTTTGGATATGAGTTCAATATTCAGCATATTAATTATTCTTGATTAATTCGTTTCATTTTTATTGATAAAGATCGTATCATAGCACTGCATTTGCAATTTATAAACCCCAACATCGCACAAAAAGTACGACCATGTGATCTGGTAAAAAAATA
>JAAEMC010001023.1 GCA_024225895.1 Desulfobacteraceae bacterium
AGGTTAATAAATATGTACTCGGCAAAGGGTGATCTGGTCCTGGATCCCTTTTTGTGTATGGGAACAACAGCATTGGCAGCCATGGTATCCGGTCGAAACAGTGTTGGTTATGAAATTGATAACACACTTCAATATGCCAATACCCGGTTAAAAAAAGCATTTATACAAACTTCTCAGCAAATAATCCGGCAAAGACTTTTAAATCACATTGATTTTGTTTGTCAGCGAATAAAATCCAAGAAAAAATTAAAATATAAGAATTCTCATTATGGATTCCCGGTAATTACTAACCAGGAAAAAGAACTTTTATTGAATGATCCGGTTGATATGGAAAATGTTGATGAAAATCTGATTAGAGTGAATTATTCTACGCAACCCCAGCAAGAATTCTGTAAGGACTGGTCTGATCTATTATCCCAAAAGAATATGGACAACTTTTCAATCAGACATTTCAAAAAGAGTCCGGATCAGCAGCAATCCCCTTTTTAAACACCGATGTGATATTGAAACTGCCTTTTTTAAAAATTGATTTTAAAGCGATGTTATAAAAGATTCCCCTTTTGAAAGGATCTCTTCTTTATCCTGGGGCCTTGTCAGGTTGTTTAAAAGATCACAGGTCTTTTCTTTTAAAAGTCTGGATGCTTTTGGCTGGCCTTTTTCATTCCATTTATCAAGGGTGAGAAAGGGCCAGATGGTGCTGGAGAATTGCGAGTCCCTAAAATATTTCATGGTGAGACCGGACATCATAAAATTACCGCCGGGGCCGATGGCTTCGATATCATCAAATCCCACGGATTCATCTTCTAAGGAAAATCCCGCCATAAAGGATCTGGATTGGTGGATGAGATCATCTGCGTAAACTACCATTTCAGGCGAAAATACAAGGGAATCAAAACTGCCGCCCACAAAAGGCACCATTCCTGCGGCACCGGTAATGCTTGTGAAATGATTGATACAAAGGGTTGTGCCGGCTAAAAGATCCGCGCCCCATCCATTTCCGCTGCCGGATGTACCGCAGTGGGGTATTTTGTAAGATGCCATCATTTCTGCACAGGCCAGGTTTAAAAGCAGGGTGGCAGGAGAATAAAAACTGCCGGCATTTTTCATGTCAAACGCAGCGGGAAGGCTCCCTAAGATAATGGGCGCACCTTCTTTTACAAGCTGGCTGTAGGTCAGCCCTGCCAGAAGTTCAGCCAAAAGCACTACCAGGGTCCCGGCAGGGGTGATGGGGCAGGTGGCCCCTGACATCCCATAGTTGGAAAAGATCACGGGAAGGCCTTTGCCAATGGCTGTATCCATTTTCTGTGTGGTTTCGACATTCAATACCAGCGGGGTAATGGGATTAACATAGGGAATAAGGAAAGGCTTGTCAGCCAGATCTCCATGGATATGTTCGCAAAGGTCCAATGCCGGGTGAAAGGATTCAAAATCTGAAATCAGCATCACCAACGGTTTGGTAGTGTTGGCCGTCATTTCCAGAATCCCGTAAAGATCTGCCGTTTCCGGGGGCAGGTCCTGGATCACGCCCGGTGTGGAAAGAAAATCATAGGCAGTCAGGTTATGGGCAAGCCCTGCAGCTTTAACCATGTGTTGCCGGTGAAAAGGGGTGATGCTGTCATCAGCCGGGTCTTGAAAATGGAGGTTGGTGCAACCGACACCAAAGACGGTATCCTGTGCCTCATCTCCTTTCAGTTTAAAGCAGGGATTGCCTGAGCGGTCATGGATTTGTATGCTGGATGGGGCAGCATTAATTGCCCATTGGACAAGGTCTTTTGGAATTTGGATGCGCTTGCTTTTTCCTGCTTTTCCTATTGCTTTTTCAAACAGATCTTTTGCATGTGGATCATCCACCTCGATACCGGTGGTTTCAAGAACTTTTATGGCATCGCTGTGAACCTTGGCGATCTGTTCCTGGGTCAAGACCTTGAGTTTGGGGTTTATATCCAGCACGTGCGCACTCCTTATTTTGTTCAAACGGTTAAGTAATCATCTGGAACAAGTTTTTTGACATCAATATGGTTCATGGTACTGAGCAGGTGATCTTCCATTTCAATTTCAGCCTGCTCTCTATCCATGTTTTCCAGCTGGTCAACGATTCTTTTATGTTCGTAAGGTGACTGGGTCTTAACATCCAAAAGCTGATGAAAAGGATCAAAAAGGATCAGGTAGATGCTGGTTTTCTGCATCAATTCCCTGATGTATTGCACCAGTACCTGATTGCCTGATTTTTCAGCAATGGTTATGTGAAAAGCATCATTGATGTGATGGTACTCGTTTGTTTTCTTGGTGTGAAGGATCTCTTCCTCTTTAGCGATCAATCTGCGCAGTATTTCATAATCCTTGGGTTGCAGTTTATCAATTGTCAAAGACACAGCCATTTTCTCAAGCTGGGCCCTGACCTGGAATGATTCCTTGATTTCCTCCAGGGTCGGATTGACCACAGAAGCACCTTTATGGGGCTCATGCTCTGCCAACCCCTCATAAACAAGGCGCTTGATGGCCCCTTTGACTGTTGCCCGGCTCATATTCAGGCTTTCGGCCAGAGAAACCTCTTTGAGTTTACTGCCCTTTTTAATGTAGCCTTTGATAATGGCGACTTTAATTTTATTATAGGCCAAGTCTTCTAAATTACCGGCCATGAGAACCTCCTGTGGATTACAAAATATGGGCCAGAAACTTTCTGGTCCGGTCTTCTTTTGGGTTGTTGAAAATTTCTTCGGGCGGGCCTGTTTCCACCCAGTTACCGTTGTCCATGATCATCACCTGGTCTGCCACGTCCCTTGCAAAATGCAATTCATGGGTCACGGCGATGATGGTCATCCCTTCTTTGGAAAGTCGTTCCATGACTTCCACCACCTCTGCCACAAGTTCCGGGTCCAATGCCGAGGTCGGCTCATCAAAGAGCATGACCTTGGGTTTCATGGCAAGACTTCTGGCAATAGCCACCCGCTGCTGTTGTCCGCCGGAAAGGCAGGATGGATATTCATCCCTTTTTTCGGTCAGTCCCACCCAGTCCAAAAGCTCTTCTGCATAGGAAACAGCCTCGCTTTTCTTTTGTTTTAAAACAGTGACAGGGCCTTCAATAATATTTTCCAATGCCGTCATATGGGGAAATAAATTAAAGGACTGGAAACACATGCCGGTCTTTTTGCGGATGTCCAGAATATGGCCGGACCGTTTTTTATCACTTTCTCCGGCCTGAATAACCGTACCATCCACTTCAATGGTTCCGGCAGTGGGCTCTTCCAAAAAATTGACACACCGCAAAAGGGTACTTTTGCCCGATCCTGAGGCGCCTAAAATAACGACGGTTTCTCCCTTATTTACGGAAAGGTCAATGCCGCGCAGGACATGATTCCGGTTTCCGAATACTTTGTGAATATTGGTCAGTTTTACCATGGGTTTTTCTTTTGCCATTGTTTACATCCTCCTGTCGCCGCGGGCCATGTGTTCTTCAATTTTTTCCTGAAAATATTGGAGCACGATACACATCATCCAGTAAATCATTGCCACCATGACAAGCATTTCAAGGGATTGAAAATGCCGCCTGCCCACTTTCATGGCCCGGTAGGTCATTTCCCATACCCCCATGAGAGAAACCATGGCAGAGTCCTTGACCATGGCAATAAATTCATTGGAAACCGGTGGTATGATTACCCGCATGGCCTGGGGAAAGATCACTCGTTTCATGGTCTGGCCGCTGGTCATGCCCAGAGCCTTGGCAGCCTCTGTTTGTCCGATTTTAATGGATTGAATTCCCGCCCGGACAGTTTCCGTCATATACGCGCCGTAACAGACACCCAAAGCCAGGATACCGGCCGGAATGGCATGCAGTGTAAATAAACTTTGTATCCCGGTAAGACCGAGTCCTTCCAGGGCCAGGCCAATCTGGGGCAGGGCCAGGTACCACATGTAAATCTGAACCAGTAAAGGGGTTCCCCGGATAAGAGAGACATAGGCTGTGGCAATACTGTTGATAACGGGATTTTTGGAAAGTCTTCCCAATGCTCCTATCACTGACAGAATACACGCAAGTGAAATGGCCAGAATAGAAACCAGGATGGTATACCCGCCGCCTGCCAGGATAAACGGGAGCCATTTTGCCATAAACTTGAAATCAAGCCCTATAACGATCAATGTTGTAATCATTAAGATGCCAAGGACTATAAAAGAGATAATCAGTTTTCGTTTATACTTTTTTTGTTGGTTTATATTTTGCGCAAGAACGCGTTCTGCCTCCGGTGGAATACTGGAAAGGGTTGGGTCCAAAGTATCGCCGTTCATTCAATGCTCCTTATACTTTTTTGTAAACTATCGCCAGGCAATTGCTAAGAAACGGTTTTAAGCAGATCCGGCCAAAGATCCGCTTAAAACCGTTTTCAGGGTCTGCAAATTACAATTTGGGAATCAAGTTGGTCCCATAGTATTTTTCAGACAATTTAACTAATGTACCGTCATCATACATGGATTTGATTACTTCGTTGAGTTTGGTTAGCAAAGAGTCGCTGTTGGCGCGGCTTTTATCAAGGGCAAAGCAAATGGGTTCAAAATAAGCGGGTTCACCCAGCATTGTTAAGGGGCAGCCTTTGCCGCATCCTGTGCGGATGGCTTCGGCAATGGTCTGCCTGGATGAGAAAACGGCATCCAGTCTCAGGCCGTCACCTAAAGACAAGTCTTCAATGTGGTTGGCATCGGTGGGATAGGTTTTCAGATTCCCTGCTTTCCAGTTCTGAAAAGTGATTTTTGTATCTTCAATCACCAAATCTTTTTGAAGGTATCTTTCATTGGTGGTTTCACTGGCGACCCCGATTTTTTTGCCGGCCAAATCTTTTATGGTTTTAATGGTTTTGTTGTCTTTATGTATGGCAAACTGGGCCGGGGAGCTGTAATAAGGCGTGGTGAACAAAAGGGCATTTTTTCTTTCTTTGGTCGGAGTCATGGAACCAATGGAGAGATCCCATCTTTTTCCCCATTTACCTGCTGTGATCAGATCCCAGTCCGGGGTGACAAATTTCACTTTAATTCCCATTCTTTTAGCAACTTCCTTTGCCACACTGACATCAAATCCTTCCAATTCCCCTTTGTCATTTAAAAAACTCTGGGGGGCATAGTTGGCATCAGTGGAAACTACGATGGTTTTTGCCGCCATGATTTCATCCAGGACAGTGCCGCCTGCAAATCCTGTTCCCGTAAAAACAAGCAATGCCGTAAGGGTTAGGGCCAAACTTCCAAATACTTTTTTCATGCTGATTCTCCTGTTCACTTCCTATTGATTATAGTTGCCCGGCTGATTGATCCAGCCGGAGGTTTAATCATTTATTGTTGAACAATTTTTGATTGACAAAAGTATAAAACTTCTGTAGAAATGTCAAGAATAAATGTTGCTAACTAAGTAGTAACACCAAAAACCTTTAAAAAAAATATTAAAGCGGCACCCTTTTCAAAGGATTTGAACAGGGGGCCAACAAATTGATTAACATATAGCTGTGAGGTGAAATCGTATGAAACGTAATTTGCATGCCGGACGCCAGCTTAGTTCCGGACTGAGTCTCAACATCCTGACCGATGATGAATTGGATGAGATTCATTTCGGTACCCTTGAGGTTCTCAACGAGACAGGGGTCTTTGTCGAAGACGAAGAAGCCCTGGATTGTTTTGAAAAGGGTGGGGCTGTTGTGGACCGTGAGACAAAAAATGTAAAGATTCCGCCCTATGTGGTGGAGGATGCTATTCGCAGTGCACCTGGCAAGGTGGTGCTCCACGGCCGTGATCCCAAACATGACATTGTTCTGGAGAACACACGGGTTCATTTTACCAATTTCAGTGAAGGGGTGATGATCAATGATCCCTTTACCGGAGAAAACAGGGAACCGGTTAAAGAGGATCTGGTCAATTCCGCGAAAGTGATTGATTACCTGCCGGAGATTGATTTTTGTGAAAAGGCCCTGGGTGCACATGACGTGAACCAGGATTCCGTACCGCTTCACAATGCAGAAGCTTATTTGACCAATACAAGCAAGCATTGCGCCTTTGGTCCGGGCAATGGCAAATTCTTGGAAAAGATTATCCAGATGGGCCATGTCATCGTGGGCGGGGCAAAGGAATTTGCAAAACGCCCCATCGTTTCTTTTACCACCTGCCCGGTAAGCCCCTTGACCCTGATTTCCGACTGTTGTGAAATCATCATGGCTGCTGCTAAAAACAATGTGGTCTGCAATATTCTGTCCATGGCCATGGCCGGCGGTACCGCTCCTGTGACCCTTGCAGGGACGCTGGTAAATCACAATGCAGAAGTGCTTTCCGGTATTACACTGGCACAGCTTACCCGAAAGGGAACTCCCGTGATTTACGGAAGCTCCACCACTGCCATGGATTTGAAACTGGCATCTGCAAGTGTTGGAACGCCGGAGTGTGCCGTCATCAGCGGGGCAGTGGCACGACTTGCCCGCTATTATGCATTACCGAGCTATGTTGCCGGTGGGTAGGGCGATAGCAAAATATCAGATACCCAGACTGGCCATGAAAAGACATTAACCGGACTGATACCCGCATTGGCAGGTGCCAATATGATTTACGGTTCGGGAATGCTGGAAAGCGGCATTACCTTTGATTTTGGCCAACTGGTTTTAGATTGTGAGTTCGCGCGTATGATCAAGCATACCATCCAGGGAGTTCCTGTGAATGATGAGACCCTTGCAGTCGATCCTATCAAGGAGATAGGACCGGGCGGAGATTTTCTCATGCACAAACACACATTCAACCATATGAGAGAACAGTCCCAGCCGGAAATGATTGACCGCAGAATGCGGGGAGCCTGGGAAAAAGCTGGCGCTACCAGCGCCTATGAAAGGGCCTTGGAAAAAGTAAGATATATTATTGAAAACCATAAACCCGATCCTTTGCCGGACGATGTACTCAAAAAGATCCGGTCCATTGTCACTGACACGGAAAAGGAAATGGGGATAAAACCCAAAAGCAAATAGCCAAAAGCAAATAGATAGTTTTTGAAAGAAGGAAAACCAAATGGATACAAAAAATATTAATCTGCCGAAACATGCCAGTGTGGTCATTGTCGGCGGCGGCATCATCGGCTGCTCCATTGCCTACCATCTAGGGCATATGGGGTGCAAAGATGTGGTACTTTTGGAGCGGGATGAACTGACATCCGGAACAACGTGGCATGCAGCAGGGCTGATGGTCACCTTTGGCTCATCATCTGAAACTGCAACTGAAATGCGGATCTACGGCCGGGATCTTTACAACAGCCTGGAAGCTGAGACCGGCCTTTCCAGCGGGTTTACGCCGGTGGGTTTTATTGAAGCCGCCAGCAACGCGGACCGTTTGGAAGAGTACCGCCGTGTAGCAGCATTTAACAGATACTGCGGCGTGGATGTCAATGAAATCTCTCCCCGGGAAATAAAAGATCTTTTCCCCTTGGCAAGGGTAGATGACCTTTTAGCCGGCTTTTATGTGAAAGAAGACGGCCGGGTTAATCCTGTAGACGGCACCATGGCTCTGGCCAAAGGCGCCAGGAACCAGGGCGTTAAGATCATCGAAGGTGTGGCTTCCACAGGTGTTATCAAAAAAGACGGCAAAGTGGCCGGGGTAAAAACCAATTATGGCGACATTACCGCGGATGTAGTTGTTAACTGTGCCGGTATGTGGGCTCGCCAACTGGGTGATGTTGACGGAGTTAATATCCCCAACCAGGCAGCAGAACATTATTACCTGATTACTGAAGAAATCGACAATATCCCCAAGAATATGCCTGTTTTGGAAGATCCTTCCCATTACGGTTATTACAGGGAAGAAGTCGGAGGGCTTATGATCGGTCTGTTTGAGCCGGTCTGCGCGCCCTGGAAGCTTAATAAAGTTCCGGAAACCTTTTCATTTGGTGAGATTGAACCGGATTGGGACCGCATGGGACCCTTTTTAGAAAAAGCCATGTCCCGTGTGCCTATTACCCAGGAACTGGGCATTAAGAAATTTTTCTGCGGGCCGGAAAGCTTTACAGCCGACTTGAGCGCCATTATTGGTGAAGCACCTGAAGTTAAAAACTATTTTGTTTGTGCCGGACTGAATTCAGTCGGCATTATCATGGGCCCGGGCCTGGGACGCATGATGGCCCAGTGGATTATGGAAGGCGATCCTGGAGTGGATATTACAGGATTTAACATCGACCGGCTGCACACATACCAGAACAACAAGGAATACCGTGCGCACCGAACTGTTGAATCCTTAGGAAAAGTCTATAAATGCCACTATCCGTTTAAATCGGCTGAAACAGCCAGAGGTGCTAAACAATCTGCTTTTTACGAGCGTTTGAAAGATCAGGGAGCCTATTTTAAAGATGTTTCCGGCTGGGAAGGCGCGGACTGGTTTGCAGGAGAAGGCCAAAAAGCCAAGATCGAAAAGCATTCCTGGGGTAAAGATGCCTGGTTCAAAAACTGGGAAGCTGAACATAAAGCCACCCGTGAAAATGTCATTCTCATGGACATGTCCTTTATGTCAAAATTCATGGTACAGGGCCGGGATGCCGGAAAGGTGCTGAACTATATCTCTGCCAATGATGTCAATGCAAAGATCAACCAGACAACCTATACGCCGTGGCTCAATGAAAAAGGTAAACTTGAAGCAGACCTTACGGTAACAAAACTTGAAGAAGAAAAATTTCTTGTAGTGGTTACCGATACCATGCACCGTCATGCAGAAACCTGGTTAAAGAGAAATATCCCGGCAGATGCCCATTGCTTTGTAACTGATATGACCTCTGCCTATGCCCAGCTGAATGTCCAGGGACCCAAATCCCGTGAACTGATGCAGGCTGTTACGGATGCAGATATGTCCAACGATGCATTCCCTTACCGCCATGCCCGGGAGATTGCCATTGGATACGGCCGGGCCATTTGTGTCCGCCTCACCTATCTGGGTGAACTGGGATATGAGTTATACATCCCCACAGAACAAGCCGTACATGTCCATGATACGCTTGTGGAAGCAGGCAAAGAGCTTAACCTCACCCATGCAGGCCTGAAAGCTTTGGGCAGTTTAAGAATGGAAAAAGGGTACAGGGATTACGGTCATGACATGGATAACACAGATGATCCCTATGAATGCGGATTGGGATTTACCATTAAACTGGATAAACCAGGCGGTTTCATCGGAAAAGAAGCCTGTGAAAAGAAAAAGGCTGAAGGTCCTTTAAAAAGGCGCCTTGCCCAGGTCCTGGTTAAAGACCCCGAACCCATGATGTATCATGCAGAAGTGATCATACGGGATGGCAAGAATGCCGGATATGTAAGATCCGGTTCTTATTGCTGGACCCTTGGCGGCGCTGCCGGGCTGTTTATGATCGAGGCAGATGAAGCCGTGGATCAGGCATATATTGACAATGGCAAATGGGAAATTAATATTGCCGGCAAAGTCTATCCGGCCCAGGTTTCCTTAAAACCAATGTATGATCCTCAAATGAAAAAAATAAAGGCGTAAATTACAGTACTTCTGTAGGGGCGGACCTATGTGTCCGCCCGTCATGGAAGGATATGGATTTGTAAACGGGCAGGCCTGTGTGTCTGCCCCTATAAGGTTTTTCAGATAGCAAGGAACAAGATATATGAAAATTTGTGTATGCGTAAAACATGTGCCGGATACGGCAGCCACCATAAAACTGGCTGGGGATACCGCCTTTGATGACGCAGATGTGAAATTCATCTCCAATCCCTATGATGAGTTCGGCATCGAAGAAGCGGTGAGTATTGTTGAAAAAGAGGGCGGGGAAGTGGTGATTGTGACTATAGGCAAAGAAGCTGCCACATCCACCATCAGAAGCGCCATGGCCATGGGTGCCCACCGGGCCATCCATGTGAAAACCGACGGCCAGTTTCTGGACAGTACCTTGACTGCCAGGGCATTGAAAGCGGTTATGGAAGAAGATGGTTTGCCGGATTTGATTTTTACAGGCAAAGGGTCTGTGGATACTGAAAGCTTTCAGACCCAGTACCGCCTGGCCAAATCCCTTGGCCTGCCTATCGTAAATGAAGTCTCAACCCTGACGCTTGAAGGGCAAAAAGCCATTGCCCAAAGAGAGATTGGCGGCGGTGAAAAACAGGTGCTTGAATTGGGCCTGCCTTGTGTTATCGGGGCGACAAAAGGCCTGAATGAACCCAGATATCCCAAGTTCCCGGATATTATGAAAGCCAAAAAGAAAGAGATCAAAGAGATGGCGCTTTCCGAGCTGGGGATTAATGAAGCCGACGCAAAAGTGACAATGGAAAAAATGGAAGCCGTACCGGAACGTTCCGGTGCGAAAATGATTGAAGGATCTGTGGATGATCAGGTGACAGAGCTTGTCAGAATCCTTAAAGAAGAAGAGAAGGTTATATAAGGAGAGGATCAATGGCAAATACAGCAATTTTAATTGAAACTGAAAATAGTGTTGTAAAAGAGACCAGCTTGGGTGTGATGACCGCCGCAGCCGGTGAAACGATTTATGCTCTGTTACTGGATGAAGATGCCGGCGCAGTCAAAGAAAAACTGGCAGAATACGGTGCCGCAAATATCGTTACCGTAAAAGCAGGTGATGACCTTTCAAAGAATCCTGATCTTCAAGCAGAAGCATTGGTGGCTGCCGTAAAAGAATATGGCTGTCAAACCCTTTTAGGAACAGCAAGCTCAACCGGCAAGGATCTTTTTGCAAGGGTAGCGGCCATCAAGGATGTCCCATTGGTATCCGATTGTGTGGCAGTGAATGTTGCCGATAAAACAGCAAAAAAATCCCATTTTTCAGGCAAGACCTTTGCAACTCTGAAAATTAATGATGATTTTCTTTTGTGCACTGTCCGGCCCAATTCGGTTGAACCCGTTGCAGCAGCGGCTGCCGGAGAGGTGATCGAGTTTAATGCCGATGTGGCTGATCCGGGACTTGTGAAAATTGTGGAAGTCAAAAAAGATACCGGTAAAAAACTGGATCTGACCGAAGCACCGGTAATTGTCACCGGAGGCCGTGCAATTAAGGCAGCAGAAAATTATTCAATGCTGGAAGCCTGTGCCGATAAATTGGGCGCTGCTGTCGGTGCTTCCAGGGCCGCTGTTGATGCAGGATATGCCCCCCATACCATGCAGGTCGGCCAGACCGGGAAAACCGTGAGCCCCAAGCTTTATATTGCCTGTGGCGTGTCCGGTGCCGTACAGCATTTTGCCGGGATGAAAACCTCCAAGGTGATTGTGGCTATTAATGAAGATAAAGACGCTCCTATATTTGCCAAATGTGATTATGGTATTATAGGTGATATCTTTGATGTGGTTCCGGCATTAACGGAGAAATTGTAATCAATTAATGCGGAGGGTGGATCGGATGAGATCACATGGACTCTAAATCCATGCAGCCGGGTGCAACTCCCGGGCTCTCCGCCAAATTCTTATGTAACACAAGAATTTGCAAGGCGAAAAGTTTTGATTAAAATCAAAAAATACAAAAAAGACTATAGATTCCGTATCTGGATGAAATTGATTCGGGTCTTAAATTTGAAATTACATTAAAGAAAACATGACTATGAGAGATATAATTATTGAAAATTCGTTTTTGATGGTCATGTTTATACCTTCGGTA
>JAAEMC010001024.1 GCA_024225895.1 Desulfobacteraceae bacterium
AATTTTTGGTAAAGCGCTTGATATAAAAAAGGTTTCAACTGGTATTTCGAATATCGTATTTAATGGGGCAAAAATATAATGAAAATTGAAGATATAAATGGGCTCATCAGAGACAAAATTGCCTTGCAAGCTCCTGTGATTTGTGAGGATGAAGCCAAAAAAATTTTTAAAAGCTTTAATCTTCCGGTTGTGGAAGATCTTAAAGTAACTTCACCTGAAGAGGCAAAAGAAGCCGCAAAAAAGATGCGTTTTCCCGTGGTGCTCAAGGGGATTGGAAGCAAAATTCTCCACAAGACAGAATTGGGGATGGTACAACTGGGTCTGGCAACGCCTGACCAGGTATATGACAGTGCCTGCAAGATGAAGGAAAAGGCAAAAGAAAAGCTGGAAGCATTATTGATTCAACCCCAGTTAAAAGGGGAGCGGGAATTTGTGGCAGGCATGTTTAAGGATGATCAGTTCGGGCCGGTAATTATGTTTGGGCTGGGCGGAATTTTTACCGAAGCGTTAAATGATACGGTCTTTAAGATAGCGCCTTTGAGTGATGCAGATATGGAGGATATGTTTGACCAGTTGGCATCAAAGAAGCTGCTCAATGATTTCAGAGGAGACAAAGCAGTTGATAAAAAAGAGATGAAAAAAATATTAAAAGGGCTTTCCGATCTCTCTTGTCAAGTGCCTCATATCAGGGAAATCGATATAAATCCTTTGATGATTACCCCTGAAGGCAAGCCCGTGGCTGTGGACGGTCTCATTATACTTGAACCCGAAACCCGCAGAAAAACGAAACAATATGACATTGATAAAGTGGCATTGGGCGCCTGTTTTTACCCGGAATCCATAGCATTTGTGGGCGCATCATCCACAATAGGAAAATGGGGACATATGCTGTTAACCAACACTTTATCCAGGGATTTTAAGGGCAGGGTGTATCTGGTCAACCCAAAGGCCAAAGAGATAACCGGCCGAAAGGTCTATCAATCTGTGACCGACATTGAGGACCAGATTGATCTGGCTGTGGTGACCATTCCTGCGGATAAGATCATGGA
>JAAEMC010001025.1 GCA_024225895.1 Desulfobacteraceae bacterium
CGTGAAATCCGGGGGGACAGGATCAGTATGATTTTTCAGGATCCCATGATGACATTGAATCCGGTCTTTACCATTGGTACCCAGATGGTGGAAACGCTCCTGGCACATCGAAATATTAGTAAAAAAGAGGCAGAGGCCATTGCGCTGGAGAAATTAAAAAAGGTGCATATCCCTTCTCCTGAAAAACGATTGTCTCAATATCCCCATGAATTTTCCGGTGGTATGCGCCAGCGCATCATTATTGCGATTTCGCTTCTGGCCGATCCGGCCGTCATCATTGCAGATGAGCCGACCACTGCATTGGATGTGACCATTCAGGCGGAGATCATGGATCTCTTGCAGGAACTTTGCGAAACCGACAATATGGGGCTGATCCTGATCACCCACGATCTAGGAGTGGTTTCCCAGGTCACGGAAAAGATTGCTGTAATGTATGCCGGAAAAATTATTGAATACGGGCCCACAGACCAGGTGGTGCATCACCCGGTTCATCCGTATACAGAAGGGTTGATTGGTTCCATCCCCGGCTCCATTCCCCCGGGAGAGGACTTGATGCAGATTCCGGGTATGATGCCGAATTTGACCAGTATCCCGCCGGGTTGTGCTTTTAATCCCAGGTGTCCCTTGCGGAACTCTATCTGCACTAAGGACACGCCCCAACTTCGGGATATCGAAAACGGAGTCATGGCTGCCTGCCATATGAAATAAGATAAGGGAAAAGCAAAAGACATGAGTAATGAAAATAAACTAGTCTCAATTGAAAATGTGGTAAAGCATTTTGATATTTCCGGCGGTCTTCTGGATCAGATCACATTAAAAGGTGGTTTGCATTTAAAGAAAACCACGGTTAAGGCTGTGAATAATGTGACCCTTTCCATAAAAAGCGGGGAGACGTTGAGTGTTGTGGGGGAAAGCGGATGTGGTAAATCCACATTGGCCCGTGTGGTCATGGGGCTTTATCCACCCACAGCAGGAGAAGTCTATTTTAAAGGAGACCGGATAGATAATTTAAACCATAAAAAGTGGCTGCCGTATCGAACAAAGATGCAGATGATTTTTCAGGACCCTTATGCTTCCTTAAATCCCAGGAAAACAGTACGGCAAACCCTTGAAGAGCCTTTACGGTTTCACAATCCCAAGATGACCCTGGCCCAAGCCACAGATAAGATTGATGAGGTCATGGAGCAGGTAGGGGTGGATCCGGCATGGATCAGAAGATATCCCCATGAATTTTCAGGGGGGCAGCGCCAGAGAATCAGTATTGCCAGAGGCTTGATCCTGGACCCGGAATTTATTGTGGCAGACGAACCCGTATCTGCTTTAGATGTTTCCATCCAGGCACAGATCCTCAATCTTTTAATGGATCTGGCAGATAAGAGGAATCTGACCTATCTTTTTATCACCCATGATCTTTCCGTGGTCCATCATATCAGCACAAGGGTTGCCGTTATGTACCTGGGCACCCTGTGTGAACTGGCATCGGCTTCTGACCTTTTTCATGAACCGCGTCACCCTTATACAAGAGCACTCTTAAGTGCCATTCCCAAGGTCGGGGAGAAAAAAGCAAAACATGTCAAGATGAAAGGGGAGGTGCCCACACCAGTGAATCTGCCCTCCGGCTGCGTGTTTCATGGGCGATGTTTATATGCAGATGAAAGATGTTCCCGTGAAGTGCCTAAATTTTTGGAACTTGAAAACGGATCATTTGTGGCCTGTCATGCTGTTGAAGAGGGACGGTCCATAGATTAATCTGATTGTTAACAGAATATAAGCAGCTACATCTTAATAAAGCCTCAGGTGCAATATCTCTCCTGGGGCTTTACCATTTTAGGTTGGTTCTGATATCAGCATTCCTATTTTAATGCATTTTCATCTCGTGGTAAAAATGATTCAATTGATATGAAATTTTTTCTTTTATGTTCGTCCGCTTTAATGACTGTACGCGGTTGGGACGGGCAGACACACAGGTCTGCCCCTACAATTTTCTGGATATCATTCAAAAGCAACCTGTTTTCAAGAATCGATATAATTATAGTTTGTGAAAATATTAATTGAAAATCAGGAATCAAATTGTTAAACTGTCCTACAATTAAACAATTTGATTTGGGGATCTTACCATGGGATTGAATTTTACAAAAAGAGAACCGAAAAAATCCTATCAGCATGTAGTGGACCAGATCCAGAACGCCATTTGTGACGGGGATATTCAACCAGGAGACAGACTGCCTCCGGAAATGAAGTTAAAAGAGATGTTTGATACCAGCCGGGGGACCGTCCGGGAGGCATTGAGAGTACTGGAACAAAAGGGGTTGGTTACCATTAAAACAGGGGTCAAGGGCGGCGCAACAGTGCAGGATGTCAATACAGAAGCCATGAGTGACAGCATTGCACTGTTGATCAGGCATCAAAAAGTCTCCTTGTCTCAACTGGCAGATTTTAGGACTTTGCTGGAACGACATGTAGCAGTCCAGGCAGCTCAAAAGGCATCTGTTAATGATATCCAAAAACTGGATGCTATTTTATTGGAAGCAAAAGCACATGTTAAAACCCAACCAGACGGATGGA
>JAAEMC010001026.1 GCA_024225895.1 Desulfobacteraceae bacterium
ATGGGGATGTTCGTGATGGTTGAAAAGAGATCTAACCCGGATACTTCATGAGGTTACAGGCAATGAGAGTTTAACATGTTGAAATTAATGATTAATATTTGTAAATTGAGGCAATAAATAAAATTGCAATGTCACCCTGGTGACGAAGCGGATTTACATATCCGGGCTAAGGATTACCCATTTTACTGGATAACTCGGAAGTCGCCTCTAAAATGTCTGTTTTCATTTCTTCAAGTGTTCGGTGGGTCTGCCTCATAGAAGGACCTGAAATGCTCAACGCATAGGCAGGATAAGCGTTATGGTCAAAAATAGGAGAGCCAATACATCTAAGCCCCAAGGTCAATTCTTCATCATCAATGGCATATCGGTTCTGTCGGATTCTGCATAGCTCGGACTGAAATTCTTCTTTATCCGTGATTGTATTGGGTGTAAGCTGTTTGAATTCTGTGTTTTCAAGATAGTGAGTTAGCTCATGATCCGGTAGAAATGCCAGTATGGATTTTCCAAGAGCTGTGCAATACGCGGGAGCTTTGTCCCCCAACGCAGAATCCATTCTCAATACCTCAAGACTGTCAATTTTATCAATATGGATGATTTCCTTATTTTTAAAAAATCCCAAGTTGATGGTTTCCTTGTACATCATGGAAAGCTTGTGCATATATGGCCTGGCGATTCGACGAATTTCAAACCGATTGGTCACCTTCATGGCCAGTTTCATGATTTTCAGTGTCGGCTGATATTTATTGCTGTCATTTTTCTCAACATACCCAAGATCCTTTAATGTGGAAATGAACCGATGGCTTCCGGCACGATTTGTATCCATCAGTTTGGCTGCTTCAGTGACGCTTAACGCACCATGCTCGGCTAACAGTTCAAGAATCCTGATTCCCTTTTCCAGGGAAGCAATTCTATAATACTTTTTATCTGCCATCCTTAATCCTTTTTAGGTTTGGTCACATATTAAGAGACGAGTGATCTGCTTGGATAGACAAATATTATGGCCATTTCTATTTTTTAGTCAAGGTAAATAAAAAAAATCCTTTGCTGCTAAAACTCAGGCATCCATCTTAAACGTTAAATTTCATTAACACATTTGGTTTAAGGCATTGGTGTTCCATTCTAAAAAAAAAGTGGGCATTTTATGAGCCACTATATTAGTATGTGCTGCAATGAAAATTTCTAACCGGGTTTTAATGACATACTCATTTTTTTTGTGGTCAATGATTAGTATCCGTGTACAGACTTTTCAGAGGCCTGGATTGTTATAGATATCATATTTATCCTTAACACTTTTGAAATAGGAAAAAGGCGATCAAGTCTATGATTTTGGGCCGAAAGCCTTGTTGTTATGGGCGTTGACTTCTTTTGTTATTTGATGATAAAAATTCAATATCTTATAAACACATAAACAGAGCCCGGATTGAATTATTCCGAGCCGTTACTATTAACCAAACAATGGGGCTGGTTCAAAAGAGGATTTCACATGAAAGAACAACAGATGAAAACAAATATCCGGTCAGACAAAATATCCTACATCTGGTTGGGCATTGGTGCTGTTTTAATGGTATTTTCAAACGGGATATATTCCATTTCCCTGGCAGCATGGCTTTTCCCTGTTTTTGTGATGCGGTTCACAAGATTACAAACTCCCATAAAGGGATTTATCATTTCCCTTCTGGTTTGCAGCGCAGGATTGTTTATCTCCTGGAAAGAGATTGGCATGATCCCTTTGCCCGCAATTTTCAGCATCGCTGTTGGCGGAGGGGTTACTGCGGCTGTTCTTTTTCAGATCGACCGGTTAGTTTCGTTAAAATTTGACGGGGTTCTATCAATGTTGGCCTTTCCCATGGCATGGACAGCAAGGGATTTTCTCCAATTTTTAGGGACAGGTGACTCCTGGGGTTCTTTAGCCTATACCCAATATGGCAATTTGCCGCTGATGCAGGTGGTCTCCGTCACTGGCCTCTGGGGGTTGATATTCCTGATCACCTGGCTGGCCCCGGTTGTCAATTTTTCATGGCAGCATGAATTCCAATGGTTAAAAATAAAAAGGACTGTACTCACTTTTGCCTGTGTTCTGTCACTCGTATTGATTTTTGGCGGCGCCAGGCTAAACTTTTTTGCGCCGGAATCAGAGACGGTCCGTATCGCATCCGTCACCACACCCGGCATTCGATCCCAGTTCAGGACACTGAAAAAAGAAGGAAAATTACCTGTGCTTCAAGATACGATTCAGGTAATGGAAGATCTCACGGAGAAGGCCGCCCATGCAAATACCAAGATCGTATTCTGGCAGGAATATGGTGCACTCATGGCAAAAGAAGAACAATCGGCCTTTATTGAGCGTGCGCAAAAAATTGCCAAAGACAAAAATATTTATCTCATGCCCGGAATGGGGGTGTTTAATTTTAAAGCGAAAAAAAATAGTGAAAACAAAGCTATTCTCATTGACCCGTCCGGGAATGTTGTGTGGGAATATTTAAAACATCATCTGGTACCCGGCGTTGAAGCGCCTTTTTTTGTTGAAGGAAAAGGCAGCATTCCTGAAGTTGAAACAGCCCATGGGAAAATGGCTGCGGTTATCTGCTATGATCTGGACTTTCCAGACTATATCCGAAAAGCCGGGCAAACAGGCGTTGACCTGTTGCTGGTCCCTTCTTTTGACTGGAAACAGATCACACCTCTGCATACCCATATGGGTGTATTCAGAGCCATTGAAAACGGATTTTCACTCATCCGGGCAACCGGGATGGGCCTGTCCATGGCAGTGGATTATCACGGCCGGTCCCTGGCCCAGGTCAACTATTTTACAAGTGATAATCCCATTATGTTTTCCGATATCCCGGCCAAAGGCGTAACAACGATCTACAACCATATCGGCAATTTTTTTGCCTGGATCTGCCTGGCCGGTATTCTGATATTAGTCATTCTGGCGCTGTTTCGTGTGAGAAAAGACAACCTCAATACTGCATAAAAACCACGCTCTGCCTGCATGAAGATGACGACCCTTTTCACAAAATTACCTATGGACAAACCATCAGATTTCTATTAAATCGTGCATACAAAAAAATGATCAGAGAAATAAACAAAACCGATTTTAAAAACCTGGCTGCCCTGTCCATCCAAGTCTGGCTGCACACCTATGCAACCGACGGGATTCGCACCAGGATTTCAGACTATGTGCTGGACAGGTTCACCCCAGACTATTTTAAAAAAATTTACCACTCCAAAAATCAAAAATTGATTGTTTATGAAAAGGACAATCATCTGCTTGGTTTCATTACCATTGATCTGACTCCCCAATGCCCTGCAGACGCCTGCTCCGGGTATGAAATCGTCACTTTCTATGTCCAGGAACATTTTCAGGGAAAAGGAATTGGTTCCAAACTTTTGAAATCGGCAATGGAAAAATATGGAGCCAGGCTATGGCTGACCACATGGATTCATAATACGCCAGCCATAAAGTTCTATGAAAAAGCAGGATTTCAAAACATCGGCACCACATATTTTGATCTGGAAGGTGAGAAACACAAGAATGTCATTTTGCAGCATTAACACCGGAGCATTTCATGAATATTTATGAAGCAACAACCAAAGATATCGGCCGGATGGCCAGACACCATGCAAAAATGTTTGAAGAAATATCAGAAAAGAACAGCCGGATAATTGAAGCAAAACGACTCAAGAAGATTGAAAAAGCGTATGCAAAAAAATTAGAAGAACAGATGCCGGTTGGAGCCTGCAAAGCCTGGGTGATGAAAGAGGACAGCCGGATTGTTGCCAGCGGCGCCATGACCATTTGCAGTTTCGTACCCGGTCCCGCAGATCTCAATGACCAGGTAGCCTATCTGCATAGCATATACACGGACAAAAATTTTCGGGGCAGGCGCTGCGCCAATACCATCGTAGAAGAGATGATTAAACACTGCAAAGAAAACAGGATCAACCGTATGGTGTTAAATGCCAGTGAAGCCGCAAAACCCATCTATGAAAACCTAGGGTTTGTTTCGTCCCCCGACACCATGAGATTGTTCATCAAATAATCCATCCTCCCCTTTGAATTAAACCAGCAAATTTAAGTCCCCCCTTTCCCAACCTGTTAAAAAACCATTTTTCTTTTGAGTTTTTTAATAATTTTAGTTATTTCAACAAGCTGAAGTGCCTATAGTGCATGCATGTAGTTTTGATTATGAATAGAATGTTGTGCAAATATTTTTTAATTGTGAACTAAAATTGGAGTGGAATGGTGAAAGCGAAAAATTGTCTGTTATGGATGAAACTTCTGATTGTCATATTACTGCTGGTTGTTGGATGCGGCTCTGAAAAAGAAGCCCAAAAGGTGCAAGGCCTGGCCCTTATCGAGCAGGATCTGGAACAAAAAAAGATCACTAAAGAAGAAGCTCTGGTTTTCAAGGCTTTTGCCATGTTCAATCATCCGGACCTTCCGGATGAATATAAAATGGTGCGGCAGGTGCGTTCGGCCAGTCTTCTGTTGCTGGAAATAAAAACCAAATGGTCCACTTTTTCTGATCAAACAAAAAAACAGCTTCGCCCGTTCTATGTTTCACCGGCTGATGAAGATTGTTTTATTTACCAGGATTGGAAGCCCAAAAGGGCCAAAAATTACGGCTTGATCAAGGAAGCCAATGCTGCAGATCCGACCGAACCACCCTCCCAGGCGCAGCGGAGCCGGATGAAAAAGCTGGAACCTGCTAACCAGGCCACCCTGATCTGGTATAAAAACAACAAGACCCAGAAAAAGATGGCCCGGATCGTACTTGAGGCATTTGACACAGACAAACTATATGAAAATGAAACCCAATATCTTGGCTACAAACACATGCCGGATTACGTTGTAGAAGATACTCGGATCGATATATTCTTCGTCAAAGGGATGAATTCAGATGGCCTGTGCGGCCCTTTGGGCAATTTTAACAACAACCGAAAATACTCAGGCTGGATCGCTATCAATACCAACCAGCTGGCCAAGAAAAACGCCAAGAAAATGATCAAAAGCGTGCTGACCCATGAATTGTTCCATGCATTGCAATATGCCATTGATTTTGGGGATGAGACCTGGTGGTGGTGGCAGGAGGCAACGGCCACCTGGGCAGAACACCATTTTTATCGCAGCTATGACCGGGAGAAAATGTATATTACAGACTATTTATGGGATTATAAAATGCGGCTGAGCATGGCGCGGTATGGGAAAGGCGATTGCCATGAATATGCAGCCTATCTGTTTCCTCTTTATCTGGATCAGACAGAAGGAAATGACCGGATTGCAAAAATCTGGAAGGCTTGCGAACCAGCCAATAAAAAAGTCATGGATGTTTTAAAAAGCAATCCCAACAAGACATTTAAAGACCGGTTTAAAGGGTTTGCCCTGTGGCTGTATAACCAGCCCCCTGTGAAAAACTATAAAGACAATGGCAAACCGCTCACTGACCTTGAACCCGAAATGGTTGAAGTCAGTGTCAAAAGCGACAACTCCCACCAGGCGGAACGCATGGTCATCCAGAATCTGGGTATTCTCATGGAATCCTGGCAGGTGGATGACGATTCAGTCAAATCCATTGATTTTTCCCTTGAAAAACTGCATAAAAAGCACCCTTACGTGGGGGTATGGGCCATTATTAAAATTGCGGG
>JAAEMC010001027.1 GCA_024225895.1 Desulfobacteraceae bacterium
TGCTGCTGAAACCGGCTCTGGATATTTGGACTTGTAATAGGCCAGGGCATTGTCCACGGCAGCCAGAAGCCTTTGTTCCTCCACAGGTTTAACAACATAATCAAGTGCCCCGGTTTTCATGCACCGGACCGCTGTATCCACATCAATGGTGCCGGTAAGAATAATCACCGGGATATCCGGGTAGTCAGCGGCCATGAATTTTAATATCTTTTCCCCGTTGATATGGGGCATGTTCAAATCCAGGATCACCAGGCAGGGCGGGTGCTTTTCAAGCTTGGCCATCACATCGCGGCTGTCATCAAGTGTGATGATGTTCTTTTTGCCTGCCATGCGCAGACAGGTCTCCACAGCCATTAAGATTTCAGGCTCATCATCAATGATAAATATATTTTTTTCAGGTTCCATGCTGATCCTTATTCTGATTCTTCATATGGTAAGAGTATCTTTGCCGTCAATCCCTTTTTAGCGGTTGAGGAAAATTCAAGAAAACCTTTATGGTCACTGATAATTTTCGCTGAAATGGAGAGCCCTAAGCCTGTGCCGCCGTCATCCCGGCGGGTGGTAAAAAAAGGTTCTTTCATCTTTTTAAGATCTTCGGATGTCATGCCCCGGCCGGTATCTGTTACTTCAATGACCACAAACCCGGCTGTTTCATCATTGACGGTAATAACTGAAATGGATTGATCCGGGTTTTCCAGGGCCTGGCCTGCATTTACCAGCAAATTAATCACCACCTGCTGCAATTTTTGAAAATTGCCCTGGATCTTTGGCAATGCATCTGCATATTCCACAAAAAGGTGGCTGGTCGATTTTTTTAAAAGGGAGCGCATCAGGTCAACGGATTTGTTCACCAATTGGTTGACATCAATCCGATCACCCATATCTGTGCCTGAAGGCTTTGAAAAATCCTTCAGGTCGGAGATAATCCGCTTGATCCTGGCAGAGCTGTCTTCAATGGCGGTGAGCATTGATTCAATCCTGTTGGACAGTTCGGCATAGGGCATGGCACACACCTCTTTTTCAGGATGGTCTTTAAAATGATCATCCAGGACCGGGGTAAAGGCATGCCATGCTTTTTTTAAATTCGGGGCATTGAGCATGAGGGATGTGGCCGGGTTATTGATTTCATGGGCCACACCGGCAACCAGGATGCCCAGAGAGCTCATCTTGTCTGCCTGGAGCAATTGCTTTTCACGCAGCCGGGACTGTTCCATGGCCCTTATCTGGGCTTTTTTTGTCTGGGTGGATTGCCAGATGATATATCCTGACAGGGTCAGGAAAATAGCCATGATCAAAAGACAGGTATAAGTTAACTGGAGGGTAATGGTCCTGATCTGGGCCCGGACATCTTCCACATAGATGCCGGTCCCCACGATCCAGCTCCAGGGTTTAAAGCCTTTGACATAGGAAATTTTGGGAACAATCCGTTTTGAGTCATCTTTCCATTGCCATAAATAATCCACAAACCCGGCATCCTGGTGTTGAACGATCCGGACCATTTCAGCAAAAAGGCGTTTGCCTTTGGGATCTTCAAGTGTGGAGATGTCTTTGCCTTCCAGATCCGGCTGGTAAGGGTGCATGACCATGTTGGGCACCATGTCATTGATCCAGAAATAATCCTTTTGTTTTGGCCCGTACCGAAGATGCTTCACATGCTCAATGGCAAGTTTTCGGGCGTCTGTGTCGCTGATTTCTTTGTTTTGTGACTTTGAGTGGTAAAGGTTTAATATACTCCAGGCACTTTCGGTTAATGCCATGATACTTTCTCTCTTGTCGTCCAACATGTTTTTTTCCACCAGGGGAATAATCAGCAAAAAGATGGTTAAGACAAAGAGCAAAATAGTCAGTGCCACCGGTATGATGATTCTGACGGGAAGAGTTTTCAAGGACAATGATTTTTCTTTACTATTCATGGATGACCTATTACCACTTACGCATGAATGAAATATTATCGTTCTAATAGTCTAAAGTTTGCTGTACTGTCAAGCAAGGGCAGCTCTTTTAAAGAAAAGAAATTGACAAGGAACAAACACTTATGTCATATTCAGCGACTTTAATTCTAAAGTGAGTAAAAACATCTGTGAACACACCAATTAAAATAGGTCAACGTTGGATCAGTGAGGCAGAACCGGAACTGGGCTTAGGAATTCTTGTGGATATTTCCAAACGAACCCTTTGTATTGATTTTGTGTCAAGCCAATGCCAGAGAACCTATTCCATGGGTGCTGCCCCGATAAAAAGAATGGTATTCAAACCCGGGGATGTCATTGAATCCAAAGACAAGACGACCATTGAAGTCAAGTCGGTCCGCGATAAAGAAGGACTGCTCTATTATGAAAACAGGGGCAATTCCATTTGTGAAAGTGATTTGTCCGGCAATTTCAATTTCACCATGCCCCAGGACCGTCTTTTTGCAGGTATTACTGAAAAAAGCATTCTGTTTGATTTAAGATACCAGGCATTAAAATTCAAATCCGACTATGAGGCATCCGATGCCCGGGGATTTATGGGCGGCCAGATCGAACTTTTACCCCATCAGTTGTATATTGCCCGGCAAGTTACATCACGGTATATCCCCCGTGTCCTGTTATCCGATGAAACAGGCCTGGGCAAAACCATTGAAGCCTGTTTGATTCTGCATAAACTTCTGGTGACCCAGCGCATCGGCCGGGTCCTGGTATTGGTGCCGGATTCCCTTGTTCACCAGTGGTTTGTGGAGCTGTATAAAAAATTCAACCTGTCATTCAGAATCTTTGACCACGCACATTGCCTTGAGAGTGAGCTTGCCGACAGTCCCAACCCTTTTCTGGATGACCAACTGGGAATTTGCAGTATTGATTTTTTAATATCCGATCCTAAAAGGCAAAACCAGGTATTGACTGCCGGCTGGGATATGGTGGTCATCGACGAAGCCCATCATATCACTGAAAAAAAAGATACTTACACATTTATCCAACATCTGGAAAAAGCGACTACGGGTCTGATGCTTTTAACCGCCACCCCGGAGCAGCTTGGTGTTCAAAGCCATTTCTCCCAACTAAAACTGCTGGACCCGGAACGGTATTTTAATTTTGAAAAATACCGGACAGAATTGAAATCTTACCAGGAAACTGCCCAAAAGGTTGAGAAACTGCTCAAGGACAAACAGCCGATTGATCATTTTCTGGACAGCTATGGGCCTGGACGTGTGATCTTTCGAAACCGGCGGTCGGTCATCAAAGGGTTTCCAAAAAAACAGGGCATCCTTAAAGGATTTGATGCTGATGCAGGGCAAATAGCATTGACCAATGAAGAATTCAACAAACAGGCTGCAAAAGAGACACGAAAAGAGTATTTAAACGATCCCAGAATCCATTATTTAATCTCTTTGCTTCAGTCGGGAGATCATCCAAAAATACTGCTCATCTGCAACTCAAAAACCAAGGTGAATGCCATTGACCAGGCAGTTAAAAGGCACATCAAAATCGATATTGCCCGGTTTGATGAAACCATGTCCATTTTGCGAAGGGATAAAAATGCTGTCTGGTTTGCAAAAGAAAACGGCGCAAGACTGCTGATCAGTTCGGAAATCGGCAGTGAAGGCAGGAATTTTCAATTTGTCCACACCCTGTTTCTTTTTGACCTGCCCATGAACCCGGAGCTTTTGGAACAGCGTATTGGAAGAGTGGACCGGATCGGACAGAAAAATGATATCCGGATATATGTTCCCTACATAAGGGAAACCGGCCATGAAATATTGGCAAAATGGTATATGCTCGGACTGAATATATTTGAAAAAAATATTCCGGGTGTGCATTATATTTTCAAAAAATTTGAACCAATACTTTTACAGCAAATCAAAGACTCGGTTGCCAACCAAAAAATAGATCAACAAAATTTATCCGGCCTCATCACCCAGACCCGGGAATTCTGCCATGAAATCAAAACCACCCTTGAAAAGGGGAAAAACATTCTCCTGGAACTGAATTCCTTTAAACCCGGGACGGCAAACACCCTGGCAAATGAGATAAGGCAGACTGATGCAAGCCTTCATCTGGAGCAGCTTGTCATCTCTTTATTAACCCATTTTGGACTGGGCACGGATGAGATGGGAAAGCGCACCTTTTGTATTGATTCAGAAGACATAGCCGATGAAAGTTTTCCTTTGCCTTCCCAAAAAGACCGGCGCTTTACCTTTGACCGCGACCTGTCCATCGTCCGGGAAGACTTGGACTTTTTCAACTGGGATCACCCTTACGTTAACCGGCTGCTGGAATATTTTATCACCAAAGGAACCGGATCTGCATGCCTGGCTGCCATAAAATCCCCTGAAAGTCCGGCCATTTTACTGGAAACCGTTTTTATTTTAGATTGTATTGCCCCCAGACATCTGAACCTTGAAAGATACCTGCCGCAAGAACCCATCCGGCTGGTTGTGGACCATCATGGGCATGATGTGACCTCAAATTATCCATTCAATAAATTTCAAGGAAATCTTTTTGAGGATGAGAAAAACTGGTTTAAAACGCATGAGGCCATTACCCGCGATCTTCTGCCTGTTCAGATAAAACAAAGCCTTACATTGGCCCGGACCACGGCTGGCACACTGATTAAAAATGGGAAAGCCCGCATTAAAAGAATTGCCGGAAGCGAATTGGACCGGTTAAAGACCCTGCAAAAGATCAACCCTGATATAAAAGACCGGGAGATAAAAATCGCCCGGGACAATATGAATTCACTTCAGAATCACATTGCCTCTGCCCGGTTGCGGCTGGATGCGCTGCGATTAATCAGGACCCTTTAAAAAACCGGCACTTAACTTTTTAGAGATTGTTTTAACAAAAAATTTATCCCAAGAGCTAGAACTCTTCGGCAGCTTCATCCACCACAATTTTCACCCGCTCTGCAATTTCCTTGATTTTTGCGGGATCCATTTTCAGCAGGGAAAAGGATTTCATCTTTTTTACAGCATCAAAATCATCTTCTTTTATCTGAATATCGCCGGCAGGGAAAAAATCATAACCCAACACATCGGATATTGCGTTGGCCAGGTTTATAATTAAAAGTTCTTCATCAGTTTGCTTGGGAAAATGCGACCAATGATGCAACTCTGCTATTTGAATAAAATCCTTTGAAAATCCCCATTTTTTTAATACAGCGCCTCCAAAGGTGGTATGAATATCCTTGATTCCGGATATATTTTCCTCGTCATGAAAGTCCAGTTCCGGAAACATTTCCACAATGGTTTTTATCAGGAACAGTTTTCCGATATCATGGACGACGCCCATAAGAAAAACGGTGTCTGCATTATCCATTTCCAGTTCTTCGGCAATGAATTTACCGGCACAGGCACAGGCAAAGGAATGTGCCCAGAACTTTTTCAAATGGTGCTGCAGCGTTTTATTGCCGGATGTAAAAAGCTGCTTTTTTACCATGGCCGATACCGCACACTGGGTTGCTTTCATGCCTATTTTCGCCAATGCGGTATCCAAATCTTCGGCCTTGTCATAATCCTTATACAGCGGGGTATTGGCAATAAATACCAATTTGGAACTGATGACCACATCTTTTTCAATAATTTTCACCAAATCTTCTATCGAGGGATTTTTGCTGTTGAGCAGATCCTCTATTTCCTGGATAATATCCGACTGGACCGGCAGTTGGACTCTCCCGGTATTAAACAAATCAATGATCTCCTTAACTACACTGGACTGGGAACCTGTATCTTCTTTGGAATATTCAGGCACATTGATGCCAAGTTTTTCGATACTCATAAATAGCTGGGCTTTATTGAAGGGTTTTGAAATATATCCGTTACACCCAAGTTTTATACATCTTTTGATGGTCACAGTATTCATTTTGGAGGTCACCATGATGATCTTAACTTTTTGGGATTTTACAATTTCCCATTCCTTTTCCCTTTCGCGAATTTCTCTTAGCAGCAACTCGCCGCTCACCTCGGGCATGGAAACATCCAGCGTCATCAAATCAAAGGGTTTTTTGTTTTTGTGGGCTTTTTCAAATGCAACCAGGGCGGCTTTACTATTATCCACAGAACCGCATTTGCCGAGATTGCTTAAAA
>JAAEMC010001028.1 GCA_024225895.1 Desulfobacteraceae bacterium
TCATTATTTTTTTATTTTCCATACCCGGAATTCTGGTGGCTCTGGACAATACTTCATTTCGCAGGCATGCCTGGTTCCCTGGGTTTTTATCTTTTTTATGCTTCTTTCTTGGGACAAAGGTTTTTTTCCGGCTGCAAAAACGGCTTAAAAATTCATGAAATACCCGGGTAGTCTGTAATTACTACCTGGATTAAGTGAAAGAGCATCTTGGCGGTAACCCCCCAGATCAATACATCTTCAAAAGGATAGGTCAACTGCATGATATTGGGCGCTATGGTATGGTAGTTCTTTTCCTTGTGGATATTTACCAGATATTTAAAGGGAATGTGAAATACCCTTGAAATTTCGTGTGAATCATAATGAATGGTACCATTTTGATTCCAGAAGCCGGCAAATGCCTCAATATCTTTATTATTGATGGTTTGAAAATGTCCCAGAGACCCGATGACATCAATATCAGCTTTTGAAATCCCGGTCTCTTCTTCAAGCTCCCGCAATGCCGTCTGCATTGCAGAGGAATCATTTTTGTCCTGGTGCCCTCCAGGGAACGCCATCTGGTTGGCCCAGGGATATCCGGGAACATCTGCTTTTTGGATAAAAAGAAGCGAAAGCTGGTCAGTATAGCTGAACAACGCAATAACACTTGTGAGCTGGAAAAGTCCCGGTTCGGGCGGACCTGGATGGGAAGATTTTTGTATGGCTCTATTTATATGATCAAAATATTTTTCTTTGTTCATTCAGGTCTCCATTTTTAAACCTCATCAGAACAAAAGACAATACAGAGAATGATGTCAGTTGTCAATTCGCTTGAATTTTAACATGCTGTTTGATTATAATCGATGCCGCGATTCATTGTTTTAAGATACTACTTTAAGGTAAACCGAGAAGAAATACGAAATATTAAATGACTACAAAAAATGAAAATACCTTGCTGGAATATCAAATCCGCATCAACCGGGTAATCAATTTTGTTACCCATAATCTGGATAAAGACCTTTCCCTGGAAAGATTGTCCCGGGAAGCCATGTTTTCCAAGTTTCATTTTCACCGGATTTTCCATGCTCTGACAGGAGAGACTGTTAACAACTTTATTTCAAGACAAAGGCTCCAAAAAGCCGCTCATATGCTGATTTATGACAGGCGTACACCATTGACGGACATTGCATTTGACAGCGGGTTTTCAAGTTCCCAGAATTTTTCAAAGGCATTTAAAAAGTATTTTGGTATCCCCCCGTCCCAATTTAGAAAGGCCAGGGATTTCAGGAATTATGAATCATTGATTCGCAAGATTGGAAACAAAAATAGCAATCCCGGAAAAGAAAAATTCAGTGCTTTGGGTCATGATTTCAATGAAGAGACCGGTTTTCAAACACCGTTTAAAATCAACCCAAACCAAAGGAGAATTGAAATGAAGGTTAAGATCAAAGAGATGCCGGATTATAAAGTGGCCTATATCAGGCTCATTGGCAATTATGAACCAAATCAAATCGGAGACCTTTTCCGGAAACTGTTGAAATGGGCTGGCCCAAGAGGGCTGATGAACAAAGATGCAACCGTGATCGGTCTTTCCTGGGATAATCCAGAACTGACCCCTGAAGGCAAATGCCGGTATGATGCGTGTATTACCATTCCGGAAAAATATGAAAACAAAAACGATATCGATGTCCAGACCCTTAAAAGTGGGCAGTTTGCAGTTCACAGATGCGAAATTTTTAATGATAATTTTTCAGGGGCCTGGGAAAAACTGATGAAGAACTGGCTGCCTCAAAGTGGTTTCCAGCCCGATGACAAGCCTTGTTATGAGATTTATTATAACAATGGAAATAAGGATCCGGATCAAAAGTGGATTGTGGATTTATGCCTTCCGGTTAAACCTTTATAAAGCTTAAGATCGAGGATAGTTTTTTGCAAAAGGAATTCATTTTGTGTTGCGTTTTTTTAAGATAGTGGTTTTGCGTGTAGGGGCAGACCTGTGTGTCTGCCCCTACATCAGGGTTTAACAA
>JAAEMC010001029.1 GCA_024225895.1 Desulfobacteraceae bacterium
CCAGTTTGAAACCAGCATGTATACATCCAAAGTGGATAATTTCATTGTGGTTTTTGATGCATCCAGTTCCATGGGCGATTGCTACAACAAAATTAAAAAATTTGAAATCGCCAAGGCGCTAGTAGAGCGGATGAACCAGACCATTCCAGAGATGAATCAAACAGCCGGATTAAGATCCTTCGGCCACCACGACGATGTCTCAAAAGAACAAACCGTTCTTTTGTACGGAATGGAAAAATATTCCACCCAAAATTTTGCCGAAAAGTTTAAACAGGTTTCAAAACCCGGCGGATTCAGTCCGCTATGGCGATCCCTTGATGCCAACCAGACAGACCTTGAAGGGTTACCCGGCGTTCATACGGCCGTTATCATCATAACCGACGGATGGGAACTTCCCGGTGATGTCATTGCATCTGCCCAGGCATTAAAAGACAAATACGGCTCCTCCATCTGCTTTTACCCCATCCTTGTGGGCGACGATGCTGAAGGTGAAGTATTAATGAACGAAGTGGCACAGATCGGTGAATGCGGTTTTTACTCCCGGGCGGATGATCTGCTCTCAGGTCCCGGCATGGCCGCTTTTGTGGAAAAAGTATTTTTAGAGAAAAAGCCTGAAGTAAAGAAGGCTGCACCGGTTGCCAGAAAAGATACGGATAGAGACGGTGTCTATGATGATGAGGATCAATGTCCCGGAACGCCTTACGGTGCCAGGGTTAATGAAAAAGGATGCTGGATCATCGATCATGTCCTCTTTGACTTTGACAAATCCGTGATTAAACCCGGCGCATATCCCATGCTGGATGAAGTAGTGGGTATCATTGAAAAGAATCCAGGATTAAAAGTGGAACTTCAAGGCCACACCGATAACATCGGAACCAAAGAATATAACATAGGACTTTCCAAGAGAAGGGCTAGTGCAGTTAAAAAATACCTTGTAGGAAAAGGAATTGCGACAGACCGTCTTGCCATTGATGGTTATGGATATTCAAACCCTGTTGCCTTAAACGGCACCAAAGAAGGGCGGGCCATGAACAGAAGGACTGAATTGCACCCCTTTTAATTTAACCGAACCTAAATAAAATAAAGAAAGGATCTCCTGTATGGTGATCCTTTCTTTTTTTATGACCATTGAACGACGGCTATTTTATAACACCTTTTAACTATTTATTCCTTTTCAATTATACCAAATGTCTTAAATATATTCTGTTAAACAGAATTGAGACATCTCATGCCGTTTGACTTAAGGCTTCGAATTTATGAGTCATTTGGTTTTTGGCAATCGCTATATCTGTACGAAATGTTGGTACCTATGAATACGCCCGGTTCGCTATCTGTTCAGTTCTAAGACCAGCGGACGCGTGTCCGCTCTCTGCAAGCTATTTCGATTTATAAATTACTTGTCCGGTTTTCTGAGTATTATAACCGCCCAAAGCTTCCACCCTGGCTTTGAATTCATCTGTTTGAATAGTGGATAGCAGCACCTGAATTTTTTTAGAGTCCAGGAATCGATTCGGAATCACCAGGTCATATTCTTCTGTGACCACCGGGATAAAATCAAGACCTAAGGCCTTTGCAGCCGCCATTATGCCAAGCCCTGCATCTGCCCGGCCTGAAAGTACGGATACCGCAACCGACATATGGGTATATTCGTCTGTATCGTAACCTTTAATATCAGAAGGGGAAAAGCCCAGGATATTCAGTTTATAATCAAACAGGATACGGGTGCCGGAGCCTGACTGACGATTAATAAAGCGCAGGGATTTAGTTTTAAGATCTTCAATACCGCAAATCTTGTTCGGATTATTCTTGGGCACGATCAATCCCTGCTCCCGCATAACCAGATTTATCACTGTCACAGGTTGTTCAGGAAGATATTTTTGAATATAAGAGACATTGTAAGACCCATCGTCCGGATCCAGAAGATGGGCGCCGGCCAGATGGCATACACCTTTTTTTATGGCCATTAACCCGCCCATACTGCCCACATGGCTGGAGGATATACTGACACTACCGTCCTTTTTTTTAATCTCATCTGTCAAGACATCAAGAGTATTGTCATGGGACCCTGTAATAACAACAGTATTTTCAATGGCAGCCAACGGTTTTAAAAGGCTTGCCGTCACCTCTTCTTTTTCCGACACACCCTCTACATGCCTGGGTATTCTGACGATTCCGTCTGCTTCCGTCAGGGTTGAAATGCTTCCCGAACCCCTTGGAAGCTGGGAAGAGATTAATTTTCCATCCACTGATCCAATCTTCACTCTTAAAAATTCTTCCTGGCCCAGTTTGGATGCGATTTTTCTGGCGGGTGAAACTTTGACATCTGCCTTTTGGAGCTCTGGAAATTGCTGCATCATAGACAAAAGCGGCCCTGCAAACTGCTCGAATGCAACAATGGCAGATACCGGATAGCCGGGAATACCAAAGATCGGAGTATTTGAAACATTGCCGAAAAGTACCGGTTTTCCGGGCATCATGGTTACCCCATGGACATAGACCTTTCCAACAGATGAAATCACGGATTTGGCAAAATCTTCTGAACCGGCTGAAGATCCACCAATAATACAGATCATATCGTAATCTCCATTGGCTGCATTTTGAACCGCTTCCTTGATCATCTCCAAATTATCTTTGAGCATGGTGTGGCGTTCAAAATCTGCCCCGAAATCCTGGCAAAGTCCACCCAATACTGTTGAGTTAGATTCAATGACATCACCAGGGCTAAGTTTTTTCAGATCCACATCCTGCCATTGCTTCAACTCGGATCCCGTGGGAAGGATCAGCACTTTTGGCCGCTTATATACATCCACCCTGAACACCCCGCCTGAAAGCAATGCACCCAGACTGTAGGAATTGATTTTGTGGCCCCGGGGAAACAAGAGTTTTGTGGCCACGATATCCTCTCCCATTTTTCTGACATGCTGCCAGGGGAATACAGGTGCCTCAATTTCAACGGTGTGATCGTCAATAACATTCAAATGCTCGATCATTATAACGGCATTGGTCCCTTCGGGCATAACATGTCCGGTATTTACCCAGAATGCATTTTCAAAGGGGTTGATGGTTTTAGGTGCGTCCTCGCTGGCACCAAAGGTAATCTTTGCATCGACGGCGATCCCGTCCATGGCGGCGGCATGAAAATTCGGTGATGATATGGCCGCAACAGCCGGCTTTGCAAGGACCCTTGATTTGGCCTTGATCACATCCACTTGCTCAGAGCCCGTTACACGGGTTCCAAACTTATCAAAGAGAATTTTTTTTGCCTCTTCGATACTTTTCATATCCAGGTATACATTTCTTTTAGACGCCATTTCTATACTCTTTTTTATAATAGGATAATATCGACAATTGTATCTTTTTCCAGACCTTCCACATTTTCGCCGATCTCAAGAAGACCGTCTGCGTGAACCATGGTTTTTATAAGCCCGGATTTACCCAACACCGGTTTGGCAAGCATCCCGTTACCGGTATCTTCCAGCAGCACCCGGACATAGTCCCGCCGACCCTGGGCAGATGCTAAATTTCTTGCCAGGATTGCCGGAATTTTGATCTTACGGTCTTTGGCACCAAGTCCTTTGATGTGGTCTAAAAAGGGGACCACTACCATCTTGAAGACCACCATGGCTGAAACCACTTGTCCAGGCAGTCCCCACACGGGTTTATTGCGGCTCTTTGCCAGTATGGTCGGCTTGCCGGGACTGACCGACATGCCGTGTACCAGTATTTTGGTATCTTCAAGTTCGGATAATACATCCACTGAATAGTCCCTTGTCCCCACGGAACTGCCGCCTGACAGCAATACCATATCAGTTTCTTTCAAGGCTTTTTCACAAGTCTTTTTTAAAATGTCAGGATCATCTTTTACAATCCCGTACAAAACCGGAAGGGCATTTGCTTCTTTTACAAAACCCGCCAGGGTATAGGAATTGATATCCCTGATCTTACCGGGTTCAGGTTCCTGATCCACCGGCACAATCTCATCTCCGGTTGAAATGATTCCCACCTTTGGCACCTGAAATACCTCAAGGGACTGAAATCCAAGGCCGGCGGCAAGACCGGCCTCCTGGGGGCGAATAAAAGTGCCGGATGTAAGAACATTATCCCTTTTTGCAAAATCCTCATTGGAATCAATAACATGCTGCAAAGGGGCAACACTTTTATATATTTCCACGGAAGCGGCATCAATTTCTTCTGTATGTTCCACCATCACTACACTGTCAGCACCTTGCGGGAGCATTCCGCCGGTTGATATTTTTGCCGCCTGCCCCTGTTCGATTGAAAAATCAGGCACATCTCCCATTAAAATGGTTCCGGCAATATTGAGCCATGCCGGATTGGATTCTGAAGCCCCATAGGTGGAGTTAGCAGCAACCGCAAACCCGTCCATGGTTGAACGCCGGAACCCGGGCATATTATCCGGAGCGAAAATATCTTTTGCCAGAACTCTGAAACAGGCCTCACCCACATTAATCTTTTCTGAATCAATTTGGGGAAAGATGGAAACAAGTTCCATAACCTCTTCAAGGCTTTTAACCTTAAAAAAATGACTCATTATAATGTCTCTTTCAGCCGTTTCATTGCTAATTGAACATTTTCATGGCTGTTAAACGCACTGATGCGAATATAATTTTGACCGCATTTCCCAAATCCGGCCCCGGGAGTACAGACCACAGAGGCCTTTTTTAAAAGCAAATCAAAAAATTCCCAGGAATCCCTGCCTTTGCCATCTACCCAGATATAGGGCGAATTCTTTCCACCCACATAATCAAAGCCAAGTTCAGTTACAGTTTGTCTCACAATATCGGCATTTTTAAGATAATAGTCCACCAATGCTTTCACCTGGACTTTACCCTGATCAGAGTAAATGGCTTCGGCTGCTTTCTGGACCGGATAGGATACCCCGTTGAACTTTGTGGTATGCCTTCTTGTCCACATTGAATGCAAAAAGACCGCATCTCCGTTAGCATCATAGATCATGCACTCTTTGGGAACCACGGTATATCCACACCGGGTGCCGGTGAATCCGGCTGTCTTGGAATAACTTCTGAACTCGACAGCCACCTGCCTTGCGCCCTTGATCTCATAAATGGTACGGGGCAGTTCATCATCCCTTATATAGGCCTCGTAGGCGGCATCAAATAGGATTAAGGCCCTGTTTTCCTTCGCATAATCCACCCAAAGCGCCAATTCCTCTTTTGTGGCTGTTGCTCCTGTGGGATTATTGGGGAAACAAAGATAAATCAGGTCCACTGGTTCATCCGGCAGTTTAGGTAAAAAATGATTCTCCTTGAGGCAATCCATATAGATAAGGCCTTGATACCGGCCGTTTTCAAAGGTGCCTGTTCTGCCTGCCATGACATTGGTATCCAGGTAGACAGGATAGACAGGGTCTGGAATGGCTATTTTGATATCATTGGCAAAAAGTTCCTGGAAATTGCCTGTATCGCATTTAGCACCGTCACTGACAAATATTTCATCTGCATGGATATTAGCCCCCCTGGACTGAAAATCATGCTGGGCAATCTTTTGTCTTAAAAAATCATACCCCTGTTCAGGACCATACCCTCTAAAAGTTGCATCATCAGCCATCTCGTCCACACCGGCATGAAATCCTTTGATACACTCCTTTGGCAATGCTTTTGTCACATCGCCGATACCCAGCCGTATAATATTTGCTTCAGGATTATTCTTCTGATATTCATCCACTCTTTTGGCAATATCTGAAAAAAGATAGGATGCTTTTAATTTACTATAATTTTCATTGGTTCTGATCATGTAATATCCTTTTCAAAAATAATATAATTTTCTAATTTGCAATATGATGTCTTAGACAAAACCATCCAATATGTCAATCTAACACGGGCCCTCCGTATATAACGGTGTTCTCAATGAATATTTTAACCTGGGTAGTTAAGCTGCGGTTGTAATTCTTTTAAGATAAGCGGGGAGAAGGTCAAATACATCTTTTGGATTACTAATACTGCGGCTGTTATCTACCTGCTTTGGTTCTTCATTATTCAAAGCACTGATATCTATGGGATCGGGTTTTGTCTGTAATGTATTGCCGGCACCATCTGTAAACGGAATTACCACCGGTCCATCGCTCTCAAGAACATAAGCCATCTGCCTGTTCTTTAAATAAATAATACTGCCTGGCGGATAAATGCCAATGCTTTTCACAAAGGCATGGAGAACATACTGAAGCATGGCATCTTTTTGGGCATAGGTTCGAAACATACGGGTAACCACATTGATCTGGTTTATTGCCTCTTTATACACCCGCCGGGAAGTCATTGCATCGTAGATATCTGCCAGCTTGCATATCCTTGCATAGACAGGTACCTGGGTATAAGATCTGTCAAGGGGGTAACACCTTTCTTCATTTATAAAAAGTGGTGCATGGTGGTATTTAATAATATTTTTTATAAACGCATTCTTCAGATTATTTTTGTCTAAAATCATCATTCCATATTCAAAAGAGTGCTTTTTTACCTCTTCAAAATCCTTGGGCGAAAGCCGGCCGGTCTGGTTCAACACTGCCTCATTCACCATTACTTTCCCTACATCATGCAGGAAAAACCCCAAAGAGATATCAGATAATTCATCTGCATAGTAGCAGGTATAATATTGATTTCCTTTTTCAAAATCGCTTTCA
>JAAEMC010001030.1 GCA_024225895.1 Desulfobacteraceae bacterium
AAGGGATATTGAGTTCTCGTTCAGCCACTATATAATTAAAAATTTTATATTTTTTTTTAAGGCTTACGATAAAGCTATTCCTTTTTATTTTGCACAAGGGCTTGAACTGCAGTCACCAAAAGATTTTTCTCGACAGGTTTTTCAAGAACCTTGTCAACACCCATTTGGGCAGCCTTTTCCTTGGAAATTTTTTTCTGATGGTCTGTAAATAATATCGCCCGGTTAGCCGGCTGGATTTTTTTAACCTTGGAAATAAGAACATCTCCGGTCATATGGGGCATGTCGATATCTGCAATTATCAAATCAAACTTTTCAGGGGCCTTTTGTATAAAATCTAAAGCCTCCTGGCTGCCGGCAAAAGAGGTTACCTGATATCCGGAACTCTCCAAATTGTATTTCCCCAAGGCCGTAACAGACGAATCATTATTAACAAAACAAATTTGCCCGGTTCCCATCGATTCTGATGCGGTTTCCGGTTCCGTTATTTTGATATCATCTGTAATAATGCGGGGAAAAAAGATTTCAAATTGTGTACCCCTGCCCGGTTCACTTTCGCACAAAACTTTTCCGTTGTAGGATTCCACAATACTGCGCACCACTGATAATCCCAACCCACTGCCTTGATGCTTTTGTTTTGTGCTGAAATAAGGGTCAAACATTTTTCCCATTATCTCCTGGTCCATCCCCGCACCGGTATCACAGATGCTTAAACATACATACGGCTGCCGGATCTGTTTTGAATCATGGTGGAAATCCTTTTCTGTCAGATCAATGGTTAAAACACCTTTCTTTTCTCCTATGGCATGGCAAGCATTGGTGATCAGGTTCATAATCACCTGGTATAATTGGGAGGCATCGGCTAGGATCAGTCCACAGTCTTCAATGTTTTGTTCCAGTTTTACGGATTGTGAAAGTAAAACATTAGATGTATTCAGGACACCACTGAGTACGGATTGTACTTTAATCGGCTGTAATTCTAACGTTTCCGGCCGGCTGAGGACCATCAGTTGTTTTACAACCTCGCTTGCCCGCCCGGCGCCAATAAATATTTCTTCAGCCGCTTCAGACAGCAAGCCGTCGGAGGGTAGTTCCTCTTTTAGCAATTCAGCATATCCCATGATGGGAAAAAGAATATTGTTGAAGTCATGGGCCAGACCGCCAGCGAGAATCCCAATGGCCTTCATTTTTCGAGCTTCAAAAAGTTTGATCTCCATTTCCTGTTTATAAAAGGCGATTTCAACTGCGTTTTGAAGTTCCTCATCCTTAAATGGTTTGGTAATATACCCATAAGGACCGGTGAGTTTCACCCGCTGTGTTAAATCCTTACTTGCATAGGCGGTCACATATATTATCGGAATATGCTGCTTTATATTTATTTGCCTGGCTGCTTCAACACCGTCAATGTCCCCTTCAAGTATGATATCCATTAAAATCAAATCCGGGGGAGGATCATTTTGGGCTTTTTCAACGGCCTCTTCGCCGCTGGACACGATATCAGCCACTTTATAACCCAGCTTTGTCACCTTTCTTTTAGTGTCCCGGGCAATAAACGAATTATCTTCCACGATCAACAATCTTTTTGGTTTCAATTTTATATCCTTCTTAAAATATACTTTTAAGTCTATTTTGGAAAAATTCCTCCTTACACAAGAGCTTTTAGTGATCCAGAACCACGGATTAGAAACTCAAACTTTAATTCATGGTATGCCACATTTATTCTTCTATCCTTTTGCCAATGGAAGCGGCATCAATATCAACAATTTCACCTTTAAGGTATTTTTTAGTTTTATATTTGGTAATGGTCATTAATTTTCTTGTAATTTCGCCCAGCCGCTGGCTCTGCTTTTTGATTTCACTGATGCTTTCCCGTTGCGAATTGTCTTCGGAAAGGTCTTCTAAAAGCAAATCAGCAAATCCCATAATAATCATCAAAGGCTGGTTGATCTCATGACAGACAGCTCCGGCGGTTTCAATGGCAGCACTAAGTTTTTCTTTTTCCACCAATGCCTGATCATATTTTTTTTGTTCAGTCATATCCTCAATAGCCAAAAGCACGACATCACCACCACTTATATGTATTAGGGATGTTGAGATCCGAAGATGTTTTTCACCGGCATCCTTAAAGACCATAGTGGTTTCCACCATGAAATATGATTTTTTCTCATCATAGGTTTTCGCAACGGTTTGCCGCAGTTTACATTTAAGGCAGTGGGGGCCGAACCCGCATCCTTCAGGCACATCGTCATGATGAATGCAACCAAACGCTTCTCCGCCCACATGACCGATCAATTGTTGTTCATTTCTATTCACAAAAAGATAGGTGGATTTATTGGCCAGGTCCACTGTCCTATCCGTGTTAATGACAGAAATCGCCAGGGGCAATGCATCTATCAGTTCCAATAGACTTTCTTTTGTTATCTTCTTTGATGTATCCACAGGTTACTCCGTAATAATTTACAAGCGGATTATTTTTTATAATTCACAATATGGAGACTAATAATATAGTTTATAGATTCAAAATGAGTTTGTTTGATACCTATAATACCAACAAAACGGAAGGAAAACAAATAAAGATTATTTAGTGTTTGAAGAAAAATTCACCCATCTTCCTTGTTGGCGCAAAACTCAGAAATTCTCATGTACTATCATACACTTAAGGTTTCAAACTTTCTTGCGTTTTAAATATGGGTAAAATTTCATCAAAGCACGGGTTTTCGGTCAGTCACAATTTTAAAATAAATATAAATAGCACTACTATTTTAAGAATATTTTAAAAACCGGTTGACAAAATCCTGGGCCTGGATAATATATTGGACAGACGTCCGATCAATCTAAATCAGGAAAGTGTTATGGGAAGAAAAAGTGTTGCAGATCAAAGAAGAATTGAAATCATACAAGCCTTTTACAGGTGTGTTATTACCCTGGGTTTTTCCAGGGCATCCATAAGGGCGGTGGCCAGGGAGGCGAATGTGCTGCCCAGCACTCTCCATCACTATTTTAAAGACAGAAATGAAATGATTACCGAAACAGTGGCCCATTTCACAAAGCAGATTTCTAAAGGATTTACTCCCACAGAAAATGGTATGGCCAGTGAAGATGCCCGCCTGTCAGAAGGGCTGGAATATATTTTTGGTTCTGCAATGATCAATAGTGAATACACTGGATTCTTCCTTGAATGCATGGCTGAAGCCAGGCATAATCCCGAGGTCAAGGATTCTGTTGCCAGACTTTTTGCCCGTTTCAGAGAAAATATCATGGAGCATATGGGCGGGATAGCTGCATTCAAAAGGTTAAATCCTTCAAAACAAAAAATGCTGGCTTCCATGATCGTAGCCTTGCACGAAGGTATTGAACTCCAATGGTTTGCTGATCCTGCCGCAGTATCATTGGAAGATGCCATTGCTTTTACCCAAACATTGATGGAAAAATTTTAAATGATTTTCATTGAAAACCAGGAGGCCGCCCATGGCCAAAGATCTGAATAAGGAATATAAACGATACAAAAAAATATTCAAAGGGTTTCGTTATCCGCTGGCATTTGTGGATCTGGACCGGTTTGACGAGAATATCGCATATGTGGCTGCCACCCAGAAAACAACAGGAAAAACCATCCGCATCGCATCCAAATCTATCCGCTGCCTGGATCTTCTCCATCGGATTTTTAAAAAGGGTAAATACCCGTATCAGGGAATCCTTGCCTTTACCATGGAAGAAGCGGCATTTCTCTTTGAAAACGGTTTTAATGATATTATTACAGCCTATCCTTCAATCCAGAAAAACGACCTGGATCTTTTTGTTGAAAAAACAAAACAAGGGGCGGATATCACCCTTATGGCCGATTCACTGGAACATTTAACCGCATTGTCCAAGGCCGGTGAAAAGAGCAGTATTGTGCTAAAAGCCTGTCTGGATATTGACATGTCGTACCGGCCCATTGGAAAAGCAGCCCATATCGGAGTGAGGAGAAGCCCCCTTCACGGCCTGGATGAGACAATAAAACTTGTTAAAGCCGCCAAAAATCTTTCCGGTGTTAAGATCAACGCTGTAATGGGATACGAGGCCCAGATTGCATCGGTAAATGATGATTGTCCCGGGCAGTCAATGAAAAACGCTTTACTCAAATTTATAAAGGCTCGTTCTGTAAAAGAATTAAGTTTGCGCAGGAAAAAAATTGTATCAGCAATACAGGCGCAAGGCCTTGATATTAGAACAGTTAATGGCGGGGGCAGCGGAAGTCTGATGTCGACGGGAAAAGATTCCAGCGTAACTGAAGTAACGGCGGGTTCGGCCTTTTTTGCCCCGGGTCTTTTCCAATATTTTCACCAGGTTAAATTTCAAAAGGCTGCATTTTTCGGCCTGCAGGTCACAAGAAAACCGGCCAAAGGAATTATCACCTGCCAGGGCGGAGGATATGTTGCCTCGGGTGAGGTAAACACAAACAAGCTGCCATGGCCGCAGATGCCAAAGGGATTGAGCTATCTTGCAATGGAAGGTGCAGGCGAAGTCCAAACTCCTTTGAAATTTTCCAGTGACTGCCCGGATTTGAGTTTAGGAGATCCTGTTTTTTTTCAACATGCAAAGGCAGGCGAGTTATGCGAACGATTTAATACCCTATATCTGGTCCAAGGCCACGAGGTGGTAAAAAGCATTCCCACCTACCGCGGCCAGGGCCGGGCATTTTTATAGCAAGGAGGACAAAAGTGAAAAAGGATCTATCCAGAGTTTTTGATTTTGTTTTTGTGGGCACCGGCATCTCAGGACCGTTCATTGCAGACGAGCTTTGCCGTGCCGGATGTGACTGCCTCATGGTGGAAGCAGGGAAAAAATACAGCCGGTGGACATACCCCACCAATGGTTTAGACGGTACTTCCCAACTTTATTGGTCAGGCGGCCTGGAACTGGGACATGATAGTAAAATTGCCTTTTTGCGGCCCAAGGTGGTGGGAGGAGGATCGGTGGTCAACCAGGCCCTG
>JAAEMC010001031.1 GCA_024225895.1 Desulfobacteraceae bacterium
CTTTGTAAAAAATTGTTTGAAATTGAACAATTAAAAAGAATTATACCCTATTTTATTAATTTCTGCCGCGCAGCAGCTTCGTTCAACAAACAGTTGCACCGGACACAAAACCACTACGACTTACTCTTTTGGGTTCGGGCTTATCCAAGTTAGGAGGGTGTTATGAGATTGTTTTTAATTCTGGCTTTGGGATTGAGTTTTCTTCCTTCTGGTTTTGTTTTCGGTCAATTACCAGATACAATCACGTTATCTCAACATTTAAAAGGATTAGGTGTAAAACTATCGGACAGGATGATCTCTGAAGCGTATAGAAGAGTGGGTGTTCCTCTGGAAATTGAACATATGCCCTCAAAGCGAGCTCTTGTGTTTGCCAACGATGGCGTCACGGATGGCGAAGCTCAGCGAATTAAAAATATAAACAAACACTATCCAAATCTTATAAGGGTTCCTGTCGCATATATGTGGGCTGAACAGGTAGTGCTCAGTAAAAATGTGGATTTTAAGGTTGATGGATGTGAAAGTCTTCGCCCATACAATATAGGGCTTCGGCTTGGTGTCATCGCCATGGAAGAATGTACAAAGGGGATGAAGGCCATTAGTGTGGCTAAAGTAGACCAGTTGTTTTATATGTTAGATGCGGGAAGAATCGATGTTATTGCCTCAGGGGGGAAGCTTTTTTTGCTGGGGGAATTGAGTAAAACCAATTATAAAGGGATGAAGGTTTTGTCTCCTCCTCTTAAGCGGATCCCGCTATATCATTTTCTACATAAAAAACATAAAGATTTTGTTCCCGTCATCACCAAGGTCTTTCAAGCGATGGAAAAGGAAGGATATTTTATTAGGGAAAGAGCGCGAGCCTTTGAAGAACTCGGTGTAGAGGACTGATCCGGTAGAGAAATAATGAAAAGGGGCTGGACCAAGATAAGACCACGGGGTCACATTTTAATAGTGAATAAATGTTTTTGTAACTTGTTTGAAATTCGGTATTTTCTTTCATCATAATTTTTGAGTGCTTAACGCAATAACTAACCGATGAATATGTAAGCCTTGGACCGGTTTTACCGTTCAGGTATGTTTTGTTATCTTTGATTTGATCAAAACTCCTCCCATGGCACCACCATATCTGGAAGGCATTCATCCCATATTCATGGGACATGGTGTTATTATTGCGATGGCAATCTCAGGAACCGTCTTTGTCGCTGTTTCTCTTTTGACGGATCCCAGTAAAAAAGCGCAACTGGCACCCTTTTTTAAAGATGAAACCGATGATTTTACCTTGGACAAAAGAGGCGATTCATGCATTATAAGAGAGATTTCTAAATGGCGGGATTTAAATTCTTTTTATAGAGGAAAGATAATAAAATGTCTCTTGGTTTTAAAAATAATGATCCGGCCCAAACAGGATTTCAACTTCTTGAAGACCTGTCCACGGGCTATTGGTACTCCCAAGTTTTATTTACAGCACTTGAGCTTGAATTGTTCCGCTATCTGGAAAATGGCGTCAGTACGGCTTTAGACCTTGCATCGGCTGCCGATTGCAAACCAAAGGAACTGGTTCGGCTTTTAAAAGCTATGGAACGAATTGGGCTTGTAACAGAGCAAAATAAAAATTACTGCAATTCCCAATTGGCATCCCTGTTTCTGGTACCGGATAAAAAAGACTTTATGGGAGATTTTTTTTTGTACCGTCAATACATGCACCCCCAGTGGGAAGGCTTGACTCAAAAGGTATCTGCA